>PUKW01000274.1 GCA_003550665.1 Paracoccaceae bacterium
GCGGGGCTGGCGGCGGTGCAGGCCTGCGAGCCCGCCGGGGTCGGCGCGCGTGACCTGGCCGAGTGCCTCGCGTTGCAACTGGTCGATCAGGGCACGCCGGAGGCGACGGCGCGCGCCATAGTCGCGCATCTCGATGGGTTCGCGCGGCGTGACTGGGCCGGGCTTTCGAGGGCGCTGGGCCTGCCGCGCGCCGAGCTGGAGCGGCTCGCGCGGCGGCTGCAGGGGCTGCGCCCGCGCCCGGTCGAGGAGGAGGTGCCCCCTGCCGCGCTGCTCGTGCCCGATCTCGTGGTGGAGCGGCGGCCGGACGGGCCGCGCCTGCGGCTGGCGCGCGAATACATGCCGCGCATCGGGTTCGACCGCGAGCTGATGGCGCGCAGCGGCGGCGCGTTCGCCGAAAGCTGCCGGCTGCGCGCGCATGCGCTGATGCGCGCGCTGCGCTTTCGCGGCACCACGCTGCTGCGGGTCGGCGCGCATGTGCTCGCGCATCAGCGGGCGTATCTGCTCGACGGGGCCGATGGCCCGCGCCCGCTCAGCCGCGCCGAAACCGCCGCCGCGCTCGACCTGCACCCATCGACCGTGGGCCGCGCCGTCGCCGGCAAGGCGCTCGAGATCGACGGCGCGCTGCACCCGCTCGGCGCGCTGTTTTCCAATGCGCTGCCGATCCGGGGCGGCGGGCAGGTTTCGGCGGCGGCGCTGCGCCGGCGCATCGCGATGATGATCGCCGACGAGCCGCCAGCGCGGCCGCTGTCGGATGCCGCGATCCGCGAGCGGCTCGTCGCGTCGGGCGTTGACATCGCGCGCCGTACTGTCGCCAAATATCGACGCGAGTTGCGACTTGCGCCGTCGTCACGTCGCCGCCACGGTGAGAAGCATTGACACCGCGCCCGCCGAAAGCATAGAGGCGCGCAACCCGGAGGGCACCATGCGCTATCAGATCAGTGGCAAGCAGATCGATGTCGGCGAGGCGTTGCAGACCCACGTCAAGACCGAGCTCGGCGCGGTGGTCGGCAAATACGCCCAGCGGCCGACCGATGCCATGGTGATCTTCTCGCGCAACGCCCATGAATATGCCTGCGAAGCCACGGTGCATCTCTCGACGGGGCTCAACGCGTCGGCCAAGGCGACCGCCACCGAGATCTACGCCGCCTTCGACAAGTGCCGCGACAAGATGGACAAGCAGCTGCGCCGCTACAAGCGCCGGCTCAAGGATCATCACCGCGAACGGGCGCGCCCGGTTGAATACGCCGAGGCTTCGAGCTATATCCTTGCCGCCGACGACGCCGAAACGGAGGCCGAGCCCGAGTCCCTGCAGCCGGTGATCATCGCCGAGACGGAAACACGCATCCCCGCGCTCTCCGCCGGCGAGGCGGTGATGCAGATGGAACTCGCAGAAACGCAGGTCCTCGTGTTCAGGAACGAACGCCACGGTGGCCTGAATGTCGTTTACAGGCGGGATGACGGGAATATCGGCTGGATAGATCCCGCAAATGGCGGCTGACGCCGCGCTGCGATTCTTCAACACGGGAGATGCGTGATGGATATCGCGTCGATCCTCAAACCCGAAGCGGTCCGGCTCGCGGGCCGCCCGACGAGCAAGAAGCGGCTCTTTCACGAGATCGCCGACTGTGCGGCGGTGGCGTATGGCCTCGATGCCAGCGCCGTCGTCGACGCGCTGCAGGAGCGCGAAAGCCTCGGCTCGACCGGGGTGGGGCGCGGCGTGGCGCTGCCGCATGCGCGGCTCGACGGGCCGGATCGGGTGCTCGGCGCGTTCCTGCGCCTGGAGCGGCCGCTGGCCTATGCCTCGGTGGATGGCCAGCCGGTCGACCTGGTCTTCGCGCTGTTCGCGCCGGCCGATGCCGGGGTGGACCATCTCAAGGCGCTGGCGCTCGTGTCGCGGACGATGCGCGAGAGCGCGATCTGCTCCAAGCTGCGCGCCAATAACGACCCCGCGACGCTGCACGCCATCCTCACCGAGGCGCGCGCCACCCGCGCGGCCTGATCAGCCGCGCCAGTCGCCGAAGCCGAACGCCGCGTAGTCGCGCGCATGGACCTTGCGCACCGCCGCCTCGATCGCGTCGTCGTGGAACGCTTTGAGCGCGGGCATCGGCTCCGGCGCGGGCGGCGGCGCGGCGCCGAGGATCGGCAAGTCGGTGGCGAGGCTGTCCTCGCGCAGCACGTGATCGGGCGGGGCGAAGCGGGCGACGCCCTGCAGGATGGCGCCCTGGCTCGCCCAGTCGGGCTCGGGCCTCGGCCAGCCGTCGCCGGTGAGGCTGCGCCCGACCAGCGCGACGAAATCGAGCATCAGCGCATGTCGCGCCGCCGGGTCGAGCGCGGCGAAGGTGTCGGGCTCGGGCAGCGCGAGGCCGCAGCGCGCGGCCAGGGCGGCGCGACGGTCGGCGCCGTCCGGGTCGGTGGCAAGCCGGGTGAGCGCGGCCCAGAGCCGCGCGACCGGGTGGCGCAGCACCGTGAAGCTGCGATGACCGGGATGGCGACGCTTGAACTGGCGCATCGCCTTTTGCGTGAGCCCGTCGCGCGGCGACCCGCCGAGCGCCGCCAACCAGTCGCGCAGCGCCGCGGTCGGCCCGCCGGGCACCGGCACGAAGATCCGCGCGGGCGCGTCGATGACGAGGTGATGGCGCACGGCGGGGCTGCGCTCGGGCTCCGGCGCGGCGGCGTCAAGTTCGAAGCGGTCGATCTCGGCGAGCGCCCGGATCATCTCCCCGGGGTTGGCGACCTTTTCGGTGACGGGCTCCGGATTCTGCCGCGCCAGCGCACGCGAGGGCGCCGAAAGCCGCGCCGGCACCCCGAGAAACTGCGCGAGCCCGTTGAGCACCGCGACATCACCGAGGTCGTCATAGGCGATGTGAAACGCGGTCTGCCCGGAGCGCTGCAGCGCGCGGCGCAGCCGGTCATGGAAGGCGCGCGTGGCGTGCAGATGCGCCTCGAACTCGGCGGCGTCGAAGTTCGGCCGCGCGGTCTTGCGGTTGCGCGGATCGGTGAGCCTCCACTGTCCCGTCGCCGCGGCAATCTTGAGCGAGACATAGCTGTCGAGCGGATTGCGCGCGAGGATGATCTTGGCGCAGCGCCGGTTTTCGAGGCACTGCGCGAGGATGCGCGGGTCGTGATCGTGAAACAGCCGGAACCCGGCCATCCTGTCGCTCTCGCGGATCGCGGCGAGCAGCGCGAAGGGGTCCGCCTCGCGCGCCCGTAGCGAGATGCCGAACATCTCGGTGCGCCCCTTGTGGCCGATGAAATGCGGGTTGAACGCCTCGCCGTGGCAGCTCACCCCGTCGAGGGCGTCGAGATTGGCCTCGAGGAAGTTCGACCCGGTTCGCATCCCCGCCAGAACCACGAAGTGATCGAATGGGCCGCGCGACGTCATTGCGCCGCCTCCTCTGGGCGCGGGCCCTCGGGGGCGAAATCGCCGGTCAGCATCGGTTTCATGCCCTCGTTTCTCAGGGTTTGCAGGTAGCGTCCGAAGCCGTCGCGCGCGACCATCCGCGGCGCCGCGTCGGGCCGAAGCCGCGTGCCCGGCGCGACATCGTCGAGCACGCCCTGCAGCATCGGCAGCGGCTCGGCGACGGCCTCGGCCAGCGTGCAGATGCGCAACCGGGCCTGCGCCGTGGGCGAGCGCAGACGCTCGACAAGCGCCACTTCGCGGCGCTGCAGCCGCGCGGCCTCGGCGCGTGCGGCGGCATCCGTCGCCCCGGCGCGAAACAGCGGCAGCGCCCAGGCGCCGGTGATGACATGCACCTGCGCGTTGCGGTCCCACGGCAGCAGCTCGGCGATACCCTGATCGTCGCGCGGTGAAAGCTGAAAGCATTGCGCCCGCGCGCGGCTGTGCCATAGCAGGTTGGTGAGATAATCGCGCGGCCGGTAGTCGCGCAGCGCCGCCGCATCGGTGAGCGCCCCGGTCCAGACGGCGGACCCGCCCGCGAATTGCGCCCCCTCGGGCGCGAAGAGATGGCCGTGCACATCCCCCTCGGCGCGCGCCGCGAGCCAGTCCGCAAAGCCAGTGAAGAGCTCGCTGAAGCCCTGCAGCACGGTGTAGGGCCGCGCCGTGCGCCCGTTCTCCCAGCCGGGATTGGGAAAACGGCTCTGCATATAGAGCCCGGCGCGCCCGCGGGTGCGCCGGTAATGGGCACGATCGAAAGCTGCGCGCAGTTCGGCGGGGTCGGGCTCGGCGTCGCGCGGCGCGACGGCGCCGGAGAGGAAGTGGCCGTAGAGTCCGTTCGCCTGCGGCCAGGCCTTGCGCGCGACGAAGCAGTCCGAGCGCGCGAGCATGTCGCGATGATCGTCATAGAGGATATGCGGTTTGCCCTGAAAGTCGAACTGCGCCAGCGTCAGGCTGCGGCTCTCGATGTGCCGGGCATGGCGCCGCGTGACGGTCTGGAAATAGGATTCGTCGGGGATCCAGACATTGCGAAAGAAGCGGTCGATCGCCGGGCGCGCGGGATCGTTCAGGATCGCTTCGAGCGTCGCGCGTGTCAGGCACCACCACTGCGAGCCCAGATGCGCCACGAGCCCCGCGGGCATCTCGCGGCGCAGTCCGAGCCGGCGCTGCAGCGTGACCGCGGCGTCGAAAAGCTGGCGCTGGCGCTTGAAGGAGAACGGGAACCACAGCGTGAAGCGCTCCTCCTCGAGCCCGCCGACCGTCCAGGCGACGTGCTGCGTGTGCACCGATTCGATGAAATCGGTATCGGGATGGGCGGCGAGATAGGCCTCGAGATCATCCACCGGCCGCAGCGGCAGGCAGGCGCCGGAGAGGGCGAGGACATGCGTCGCGCCGGGAAAATGCGCGAGCAGTTCGCGCACCGCGTCGAGCTGCGCGGCCACGATCGACCAGCCGCCCCAGTCGATGCGGTGGCGCGCGCAAAAGCGCACCGCCTCGAGATCCGCGAGCCGCTCCTGCAGCGCCGTGACGCGGTCCTGCGCGACCGCCGCGTCCACATGGATCACCACCGGCGCGCCCTGCGCCGCGAGATGGCGCGCAACCTGCGCGACCCGGTGCAGCGCCGTGTGGCACAGGATCGTCACCCCGACGCTCACGCCCAGCTCCCCGGCGAGATCAGTCCCATCTCCTCGAGCTGTCGCCAGCCCGAATAGCGCGCCGAGCCCGCGCACCAGAGATCGCGCGTCGCGCGCAGGCGCTCCTCGTAGACGGCGTATTCGCGGCTCGCCGCGTAGTGCTGGCGCCGCTGCATCTCCTCGCGGGCCTTGTGCGTGAAGGTGTCGAGGAACTTGGCATGCATCAGCGCCCCGGCGGCCTTCTCGCCGCCCCATTCGTCATAGACCCGGTTGAGCCCGCGCGGCAGCAGCATGTGCGTCGAGCTCACGAAAACCTGCCCGCGCCGCCACTTCACCAGCGGGATCTTGTTGAGCGCGGGTGCATGCGCGGGGGTGTCGGGAAAGAACATGCGCGCGCGCGGGCCGCCCTGGATCCAGAGATTTTGAAACAGGTCGTTGCGCTCGATGACGTAGTTGCCGGGATCGAACCAGGCGGCGATCTCGAGCGGGTCGCGCCCCTCCGTGTAGGCTTCGGCGTCGATGGGGCCCCTGGGATAGGTGTCGATCAGCATCGCCGGCAGGGCGCGGATCGACGAGGCGTCGAGCCAGTCGGTGAGCGCGCGCAGCGGGCGCGTGTCGCAATACGGATAGACGAGGAATTCGTCCACATCGACGGTCAACGTCCAGTGCCCGTGGCCGAAGCGGCCGAGCAGGTGGTTGATCCAGTCCATCCCGAAGCGCGCGCGCTTGTAGCTCGCGGCGGTGGTCCAGA
>PUKW01000278.1 GCA_003550665.1 Paracoccaceae bacterium
GCCATCGTCATCCTCACCGAATGGAACGAGTTCCGCGCGCTCGACCTCGCCGCGCTCGCACAGCGCATGACGACGCCGCGCATGGCCGATCTGCGCAACATCTACACCCCCGACGACGCGCGCGCCGCCGGTTTCGCCTATACCAGCATCGGGCGCTGACGCGGGGCGTCGTCCCCGGCACGGCCCGCGTCAGCGGCTTTCACCGCACTCGAAGCGGCGCGGCGTGACGGCACGACCGCCGCATGCGGCCGGGCACCGCTGCGGGCCGCCCGCTCGGGACGGGCTGGCGAATTCGTACGCTGATTGCGGCAGACGAGCCGGATATCCGCGCCGCCGCGCCGGCATTCGGCAACCGCAGATTGTTCAGGATTTATACCATCTTGTCATCGAGTCGTTTCGTTCGCGATACAGGGGTGGTATGGGTCGGCAGCCCCGAACACATGACCCGCCGCAGCGCTGCGACGATGGTGCGGGTGCCGGTGCTGCGGATTTGGAGCGGATAGATGGCGGTAACCGACGCCGGGGATATCGCGGGCCGACAGGCGACCCGTTCGGGCGCGCTCAAGCCGATCCTGCTGGGGCTGTTCATCGCCGCGGTCCTGATGCCGATCCGGATCTATATCGGTGATTTCCGCGTTGACCCGTTCCGGATCTACCTGCTGATCGGCTTCGTCCCGATGGCGATCATGATGCTGTCGGGCCGGGCGGGCCGGCTGACGCTGGTCGACGGGTTCATGGTGCTCTACGCGCTCTGGATCGTCGTCGCGCTGACCCACAATCACGGCAACTGGGGCATCACCAATGGCGGCATCACGGTCGTCGAGCTTCTGGGGGGCTACATGCTCGGCCGGCTCATGGTGCGTTCGCTGGAGGATTTCGACCGGCTGGTGCGCTACCTGATGGGAAGCCTCGTGGTGATCTCGCCCTTCGTGCTGCACGAATTCGTCACCAATCGCTGGCTGATCGGGGAGCTGTTCGGCGCCATCTTTCCCGTGGGGAACGAACATTCCGGCGAGCGGCTCGGCTTTACCCGTGTGCAGGCGGGCTTTCCGCATCCGATCCTGTACGGGCTCTACGCCTCGATCCCCTTCGCCTGCGCCTACTACCTCTACCGCGACCGCTTCGGGGTGATGGTCCGGCGCGTTGCCTTCGTCGGCGTCATGACCTTCGCTTCGCTGTCCTCGGGACCGCTGCTATCGCTCTTCGTGCAGGGCGGGCTCATCGCATGGGACAAGCTGACCAAGGGGCGGTGGATGCTGCTCGGGGTGCTGTCGGTGATCGGCTATGTGGTGATCGACATTCTGTCGAACCGCACGCCGGTGCAGATCTTCGTGCAGACCTTCACCCTCAACCCCACCACCGCCTACTGGCGCATCCACATCTTCGAATACGGCAAGCAGGCGGTACTCAACAACCCGATCTTCGGCATCGGTCATCACGACCATCCGCGCCCCTTCTGGCTGACCGCGTCGGTGGACAATTTCTGGCTCCTGAACGCCATGCGCTACGGCCTGGTGGGACTCGGCTTCCTGGGGGCCGCGGTGCTGCTGAACGTGTTCAACATCATCCGGCTGAAGAACCTGTCGCGCGCGGCGCAGGATGCGCGGCTGGCCTTCCTGGTCAGCTTCGCCGGGCTGGCCTTCACGCTGTCCACGGTGCATGTCTGGAACTCGATCAGCAGCATGGTTTTCGTCTTTCTCGGCGCGGGGGCGTTCCTCTATACTGGCGGCGTCACGCAGGACGCCGACGGCGCGGCAGAGCGCGCGCAGCCCGACCCGGACACCGCGCCGGCAGGGGGCGCCGCGCTGCGCTATCGCCGCCCGGCGCGCGATGCCGGGCCTCGTGCACGCGCAGGCGATGACATGCCGCTGCGCCGCCCACCGCCCGACACCCCGGCCGCTCCGCCACGCAAGGGACCGACATTACGCCGATGATCCAGCTCTATCGCACCATCTGGTCATTGCTGACCGCCCGGGAACGCGTCCGCTACCTTCTGGTCTTCGCGATCGTGGTCCTCGCGGCGATGTTCGAGACCCTCGGGGTGGCGGCGGTGCTGCCCTTCCTGCAGGTGCTCTCCGATCCGGAGATGATCGAGACCAACGCGCTGCTGGCCTGGCTCGATGCGGCCACCGGCTTCGACGATACCCAGAGCTTCATGGTGTTTCTGGGCTTTGTGGTGCTCGGCGTCGTGATCCTCAGCCAGGTCGTCAAGGCGCTCGCCGCCTATGCGATGACGCGGTTCACGATGATGCGCGGCTATGCGCTCGGCACAAGGCTGCTGCAGGGCTATCTCAATCAGCCCTACACCTGGTTTCTCAACCGCCACAGCTCCGAGATTTCCAAATCCGTCCTCGACGAGGTGATGAAGGTGGCGCATAACTGCCTGCTGCCAGCGATGCAGGTCGTGGCCGGGGCAGTGACAGCGGCCTTTCTGTGCCTGCTTCTGGTGCTCGTCGAGCCGGGGGTCGCGCTGGGGATCGCGGTGCTTCTGGGCGGGATGTATGGCGGCATCTACATGGCGCTGCGCGGGCTGTTGCGGCGCACCGGCGAAAAGCGCGTCGCGGCCAACCAGGTGCGCTTTCACAGCGTTCAGGAGGCGACAGGCGGGCTCAAGGATCTCAAGATCATGGGGCTCGAGTCCCATTTCCTGCGCCGTTTCCGCGACGGCGCCTATGAATACGCCCGCCACCAGAGCAATGCCAGGATCCTCGGCGAGCTGCCGCGCTTCCTGCTCGAGGGGCTGGCCTTTGGCGGGCTGATCCTGGTGCTGATCTACCTGCTGTTGCGCGATGGCGGCAACATCCAGGCGATCCTGCCCACGATCGGCTTCATCGCGATGGCGGGGCTGCGGCTGATGCCGGCACTGCAGCAGGTTTACAAGAATCTTTCGACGGTGCGCTTCAACCTGCCCGCGCTCGAGAACATCGTGCGCGAGACCGAGGCGCTCGACACCGACTGGCGCGACCGCCCGGTGGCCACCACGCCCGCCCCCCGGCTCGCCACGGCGGTCGAGCTGCGCGACGTCACCTTCAGCTATCCACAGGCGGACATGCCGGCGCTGCAAGGGCTGTCGCTGCGTATCCCGGCATGCAGCACGGTCGGGCTCGTGGGCAGCACCGGGGCGGGCAAGTCCTCGGTCGCGGACATGATCCTCGGGCTGTTGCACCCGGAGGCCGGCGCGCTCCTGGTGGACGGGGTGGAGATCACACCCGGCAACAGGCGCAGCTGGCAGGATCAGCTCGGCTACGTTCCCCAGCAGATCTATCTCGCCGACGCCACCATCGCGGGCAACATCGCCTTCGGCATCCCCGAGGACGAGATCGACATGGCCGCGGTGGAGCGCGCCGCGCGCATGGCCAGCCTGCACGACTTCGTCAGCACCGAGCTGCCGCAGGGCTACGCCACCGAGGTCGGCGAGCGCGGGGTGCGGCTGTCGGGCGGGCAGCGCCAGCGCGTGGGCATCGCGCGCGCGCTCTATCACGACCCGGAGGTGCTGATCCTCGACGAGGCGACCTCGGCGCTCGACAACCTGACCGAGCGCGCGGTGATGGAGGCGGTGGACAATGTCGGCGGGCAGAAGACGATCGTGCTAATCGCGCACCGGCTGAGCACGGTGCGCAAATGCGACACGATCTTCCTGCTCGAGCAGGGCCGGCTCGTCGCCGAGGGCGATTTCGACGCGCTCATCGAACAGAACACCCGCTTTCGCCAGATGGCCGCGGCCGAGTAGGAGGCCGCGATGGCGCCGAGACCGAGCACCGCGCGAAGCAGGTCGCCGTGAAGATCGCCTTCGTCACGCACAACCTGACCACCGTGCCGGGCGGGGCCCAGCGGCAGCTCTGCCTGATCGCCAACGGCCTGGCCGCGCGCGGCCACGAGGTCACCATCGCCGCGCATGAGCGCGCGCGCAATCCATGCCCCTACCCGCTCGATGCGCGGGTACGCATCGACCCTATCCGCCCGGCGACAGCCGAGCGCGGGCCGCTGCGCCGGCGCCTCGTCGATCCGGCGCGCAGCCTCATGCAACGCGCCGGCCGCCGGCTCGGCCTCGACTCCACCCGCTCCGCGGGCAAGCTGCTCTGGCTGGACCGTCACGACGCCTTCCGCCGCCGGCTCGAGGCCTGGCTCGCGGCGCAGCGCCCCGACGCGGCCATCGCCTTCATGGACTGGTCGGTGATCGCGCTGGCGCGCAGCGCGCCGGGCTATCCGCTGATCCGCGTCGGCTCGAACCGCAACAACCCGCAGCTGTCCTACGACACCCGCACCGGCGAACGCGCCAACCCCTTTCACTACACCATCAACCGCGCCGTCCTGCACGACATGGACCGGCTGGTCACCCAGCTGCCCGATTTCGCGGCGTGGTACCCGCCCGAGCTGCGCGACCGCGTGCGGGTGATCGGCAACATCATCGACCCTCCGCCCGCCACGCAGCCCTGGGACGGGCGCAGTCGCAAGGTCGTCGCGGCGGGGCGGCTGGTCGCGCTCAAGCGGTTTGACCTCCTCGTCGAGGCCTGGCACCGCGCGGGCAATGCCCTGGCGGGCTGGACACTCGAGATCTTCGGGGACGGGCCGGAGGCGGGGCGGCTCGCCGCGCGCATCCGCGCCGCCGGGCTCGAAGATCGGGTCGTCCTGAAAGGCCATGTCGGCGATCTCTCCGGCGCCTATGGCGCGGCCGCGCTGCTGGTGCATCCCGCCGAGGGCGAGGGGTTTCCCAACAGCGTGGCCGAGGCGCTGATCCGGGGCCGGCCGGTGATGGGATTCGCCGATTGCGCCGGGCTCAACGGGCTGGTGCGCGACGGGGTGAACGGCTTTCTGGTCCCGGCCGGGGACGACCCTGCCGGGGCGCTCGCGGTCGCGCTCGCCGATGCGCTTGCGGCGCCGGAAAAACTGCACGAGATGCACGACGCCTGCATCGACAGCATGCGTGCCTACAGCGCCGAGCACATCACGACAGAGTGGGAGCGGATGCTCCGGGAGGTGACGGAGCCATGATCGACGCCATGAAACGATCGCGCGCGACACCGCCGCGGCGGGGCCCGCATGGCTGAGCCCGCCGCCCCGCCTGACCGCGCGCCCCGCGTCAGCATCATCGTGCCGGTGTTCAACCGCGCGCATCTCGTGGCGCGCAGCATTGCCAGCCTGTGCCTGCAGGATTACCGCGATCTCGAGATCGTCGTGGTGGATGACGCCTCTTCCGACGATCTCGCCGCCGCGCTCGACGCGCTCGGGGATGCGCGCATCCGGCTGGTGCGGCGCGCGCGCAATGGCGGCGTGGCGGCGGCGCGCAATGACGGCATGGCGGCCGCGCGCGGCGAACTCATCGCCTTCATGGACAGCGACGATATCTGCGTGTTCAACCGCGTCAGCCGCCAGGCCGCCTTTCTCGATGCCCGGCCCGATCTCATCGGCGTCTATTCGAGCCGGCTGTTTCACACCGAGCTCGACGAGCCCGACTACGCCGCCATGCGCAGCCATGTCCGCCCCTGGCCGCAGGAGCGCCCGCTCAGCGGCGACCTCTTCGCCGCGACGCTGCGCAACAACCTCATCAACCTGCCCACGCTGATGGTCCGGCGCGCGGCGCTCGAGGGGGCGGGACCGTGCGATCCCTTGCTGCGCAACAATGTGGACTGGGATCACATGCTGCGGCTGACGCGGCAGGGGCCGATCGGCTTCATCCCGGACCCGCTGCTGATCACGCCGAGCCCGATCTCGGAGACCGGTGTGCAGGGGCGGATCTCGAAATCGGC
>PUKW01000171.1 GCA_003550665.1 Paracoccaceae bacterium
CGAACCTACGATCAACTCTGGGCAGCCGTCGGCCAGGTCTGCGACCTGTTCTCAGACGAGGAGTGCTACAATTTCTTCAAGGCAGCAGGCTATGAAGCCGATTAACCGCGACACGCTCTAGGCGGCCGGCGCGTCGAGGATGGCGCGGGCAATGGCGTCCCCGCTGTGCCAGGCGGCCTCGACGTGCGCGCCGAGGCACCAGTCTCCGCCCAGATAGAGCGCGCCCGGCGCATCCTGCAGGAACGGCTCGCCGAGCGCTGCCGTCACGCGAGCGTAGCGCCAGCGATGCGCCGCCGCGTGGAGCACCGCGCCGGGCTGCGTTGCGAGACGCTCGGCCAGAAGCGGCAGCATCCGCGACGCGATCTGTTCGCGGTCCTCTTCGAGATGGCGCGCGCTCCAGTCCGGCCGCGCCTGCGCCACCCAGGTCGTGGCGCCGCCGGGGCGGCCGGGCTTGGTGCTGTCCTGCGCAATCCAGGCGAGGGGATGGGTCTCGGAGGTTTCGCTTGCGAAGGGGCGCGGCGCGCCGGGTTCAAAGGCGGCCATGAGGGTAAGGCAGGGCGCCATCGCGACATCCGCCAGCCGCTGCGCGAGCGGATGATCGCCAAGAAGCGCCGCGGCCTGCGGGGCCGGGATCGCCAGCACCAGCCGCCGCGCCGCGATCGGCGCCCCAGTCGTCTCGACGATCCATCCGCCGCCCGCGGCGCGCGTCAGCGCCATCGCCTCGAGCTGTGAGCGCATGTCGAGCCCCTGCGCAAGCGCTTTCGGCAGACCCGACATCCCCGGCACCCCGACATGACGCGCCCGGCCCGCCTCAGGCCACGGCGCGGCGGCGCCCTGCGCCGTCAGACTGTCGAGCAGCGCGGCGAAACCGGGATCACCGGCCGTGACGTATTGCGCCCCGTGATCGAAGCACAGCGCCGTGTCGCCATGCGAAACCCGCCGGGTCGCCATGCGCCCGCCGATACCGCGCCCCTTGTCGAGCACGAGCGGCGCGCGCCCGGCATCCTGCAGCCGCCGCGCACAGGCAAGGCCGGCCATACCGGCGCCGATGATGACGATGTCGCGGCTCATGACAGCCCCGCATCGTGGAGGATCGCCGGGATCTGCTTGCGGACCTTGAAGAACCCCGCGGTCGCGTGCGGCCAGATGAACGCGTCCCAGCCGCGGCGCCACTCGCACAACCCGATCCCGCGCGCCGCGAGCGCCGGCTCCGCCGCGCACAACCAGTCGCGCAGCGGCCCCACCGGCACATAGGGTGTCACGATCTGGCGCGCGCCCGCGCGCCCGGCCCAGGCGGCGAGGTCCTCGGGAGCGCCGGCCTGCAGGGGCGTCGCGGGACCCCGGGCGCGCACGACCGCATCCGCAAGCGCCCCTTCCTCGAATCGCGCAACCGCCGCCGCGACCGGTCGCGACGAGCGCAGATGGCTCGCGTTCAGTGTCGCGGCCGCGCGCATGTCGAGCGCGGCCAGGTCGAAATCCTCGACGCGGCAATCCTCCTCGGTGATCAGCAACGCCGACGGCAGGGCGGGGTCCGGCGCGACCGGGCTGCGCAGCGGGCCGACGGGGGGCAGGCCCTCGGGCTCTTCGGCCTCGAGCCCGCGCACATCGTCGGCGAGCTCGCTTGCGCGCGGCGTAAAGCGCCCCTGCGTGAAGGTGGCGATGTTGGCGGCGCGCGCGGCGTAGGGTTTGCCGCGCGTATGCAGCCCCGCCACCCAGCGCCAGCCGAGCGTGTTGGAGGCCGGGTCGCCGTCAAGGAGATGGCGCAGGAAGAAATCCGCCCCGATGCGCCATGGCAGCGCGAGCGTGAAGATCCAGATCGAGGCGAACCACATCCGCGCGTGATTGTGCAGATAGCCCGTCTCGACGAGTTCGCGCGCCCAGGCATCGAAGCAGTCGAGCCCGGTGTGCCCGGATTCGGCGGCCTCGACCGCGCGGCGCAGGCGCGGCTGCGTCCCGAGCCGCGCGAGATCGGCGTCGCGCCCGTCGCGGTAGCGCGCCCAGATCTGCGGGCGCCGCTCCAGCCAGCCCTTGAAGTAGCCCCGCCAGATCACCTCCTCGATGAACTTCGCCGATCCTTCCGGCCCGTGCGCCGCAAGCGCCGTGGCGACGGTGTCGCGTTCCAGAACGAGGCGGCGGCGCAGCCATGGCGACAGGCCGGAGACGTCGGAGTGCGCTCCCGGACCGCGATCGGTGTTGCGCCGCTTGGCATACTGGGCGCCCATGCGCGGCGCGAAGTCGTGCAGGCGGGCCTCGCCGGCGGCGCGGGTCGGGGTCGGTTCGTCCAAGGCCGGATCATCGCTTGCCATCACGCCCGGCCAAGTGGGCCGGCGCGCGATGAAGTCAACGCGCCCCCCACCGCCGTGCCGCCCCTTGTCGGCCCGCGCCGCTGGCACAGGTCATGGGCGTCACGCAAATGGAGGGACGCATGGCCCATCTTCTCGTCATCGGCGCCAGCCGCGGAATCGGCCTCGCCGCGGTGCGGGCCGGGCTCGCCGCCGGGCATCGCGTGCGGGGCCTGAGCCGGCGCGCGGCGCAGATCGCGATCGACGACCCGGCCTTCGAGCCCGCCCCGGGCGACGCCACGGACAGCGACACGGTCGCCGCCGCGCTCGACGGGATCGACGCGGTGATCTTCGCGCTCGGCGTGCCCAAGAGCCTCGATCGCACGCTCCGTCCCCTGACCACCTTTTCCGATGCGACGCGCGCCACCATCGCCGCCATGGAGCGCGGGGGTGTGCGCAGGCTCGTCGCCGTGACGGGCTTTGGCGCGGGCGAGAGCAGGCAGGCGATGAGCGTCATCGAACGCGTGCCGCACCGGATCCTGCTCGGTCACGCCTATGACGACAAGGACCGGCAGGAGGCGCTGATCCGCGACAGCACGCTCGACTGGCTGATCCTGCGCCCGACAATCCTGACTAACCGCCCGGCACGCGGCGATGTCAAGCTCCTGCGCGACCGCGCGACGTGGCGCAACGGGCTGATTTCGAGGGCCGACGTGGCCGAGGTGCTCGTGCGCGAGGCCGCCCGGCCGACCCTGTCCTTCGAGGCGCCAGTGCTCACCACCTGAGCGCGCCGGCGGCGACGCCCCGGCCCGCATCAGTGTCGACACGCCCGGGACGATCCGGGCGCATCTGCCGCCTCAGCCGTACAGGTAGTTGGGCAGCCACAGCCCGATCGCCGGGAACACATAGAACATCACCATCGCCACAAACACCATCGCGAGGAAGGGCAGGATGCCCTTGAAGATGGTCATCAGGTCCATGTCTCGCGCCACCCCCTTGAGATAGAAGGCCGACATCGCCATCGGTGGTGTCAGGAACGAGGTCTGGATGTTGAGGGCGATCAGCACCCCGAAGAACAGTGGATCGATCCCGAAGACCGGCAGCAGCGGCAGGAAGATCGGCACGAAGATCACGATGATCTCGGTCCATTCCAGCGGCCAGCCGAGCAGGAAGATGATCAGCTGCGCGAGGATCAGGAACTGCAGCGGTGTGAGGTTGAGCGCGTCGATCCACCCGGCGATCACGCTGTGACCGCCCAGAAGCGAGAACACCGAGGAAAACGCCCACGACCCCACGAAGAGCCAGCACACCATCGCGCTCGACTTCGCGGTCAGGAACACCGATTCGCGCATCCGCTCGATGGTGAGCGCGCGGTAGCCTATGGCGAGCAGGATCGCCCCCGCCGCCCCCATCGCCGCCGCCTCGTGCGGGGTGGCGAGTCCGAACAGGATGGCCCCGAGCACCGCGAGGATCAGGAAGGCCAGCGGCAGGAACGACGTGGTCAGATCGAACAGGATGCGCCCGCGCGGGATATGCTGCGACGCGATCGCGGGCTTGGGTGCGAGCGACGGGTTGAGCCAGGCGCGCACCATGATCAGCAGGACATAGAGCCCGGCCAGCATCAGCCCCGGAAACAGCGCCGCCGCGTAGAGCCGCACCACCGACACGCCGCTGGTGGCGGCGTAGAGAATGAGCATGATCGAGGGCGGGATCAGGATGCCGAGGCACCCGCCCGCGCAGATCCCCCCCGCCGAGAGCTTGCGGTCATACCCGGCCTTGAGCATCGCCGGCAGCGCCAGTAGACCCATCAGCGTGACCACCGCACCGACGATGCCCGTCGCGGTGGCAAACAGCGCGCAGGTGATCAGGCTGGCCACGGCGAGCGAGCCGGGCACGTTACGCGTGGCGAGCTGCAGGCTGGAAAAGAGCTTGTCGAGGATGTTCGCCCGCTCGACCATGTACCCCATGAACAGAAACAGCGGCACCGCGATCAGCACCTGGTTGGACATCACGCCGTAGGTGCGCTGCACCAACAGGTTGAAGATCGCCGGACCCATCGCGTAGTAGCCGAAGCCGAACGCCATCGCGATGAGCGTGAAGGCGATCGGAAAGCCGAGCAGGATCAGGAAGATGAGCATCCCCAGCATAAGGATGCCGACCTCGGGGTTCGACAGACCCATCATCATCGCGCGGTGCTCCCGGGATCGGTTTCGGCATCTTGGAGGATTTCCTGCGCGCGCTCCACATCGACCTCGTGCACGTCGCTCAGCCGCGGTGGCCAGTCGCCGTCGCGCAGACACATCCCGCAGCGGATCAACTCGGCCAGCCCCTGCAGGAAGAGGAACGCCCCCGCCAGCGGGATCAGGCTCTTGAACCAGTAGACCGGCGGCGCGCCGGGGCCGGAGGCGGCGCGCTCGCCGATCCGCCACGACGACTCGGCGAAATTGTAGCCGGCATAGACCAGCGCGATGATCGCCGGAAAGAAGAAGACGAGATAGAGCACGAGATCGATCACGGCCTGCTTGCGCGGGCTGAACAGCCGGTAGATCACGTCGCCGCGCACATGCGCCGCCACGCTGAGCGCGTAGGCCCCGGCCATGATGAAGATCGTCCCGTAGAGCATGTAGCCCGCGTCATACGCCCACGCCGTCGGCGAGCGCATGACGTAGCGCATGAAGACCTCGTAGAGGATGATCACGATCATCGCGAGGATGGTCCAGGCGAAAAGCTTTCCAACCAGCGTGTTCAACCGGTCGATGGCGTGCACGATGCGCAGCATGGGGGCCTATCCTTGCTCGGACGGGAACGCAGACGGTTGCGGGAGGCGGCATCGCCGCCCCCCGCATCAGCATGGTCAAAGGCCGATCAGAGCGGTTCGACCGGGATCGCGGGCTCGCCGAAGAAGTGCTCGTAGGCCCGTGCCTTGGGCGCCTCGTTGATCATGTCGAAGCCGACCACGTCACGCACCCAGTTGCGCTGGCTGTCGATCACGCGGCCGAAGAACTCGTCCTCGTCGCTGTTGCGCTCGATCACCCGCTCCCATGCGTCGAGCTGGGCGTCGAGGATCTCGTCGGGGGTGATGTGCAGCGTCACCCCGTGATCCTCCACGAGCGCCATCTGGTCCTGCGGATAGCGGCTCATCGCCTTCCAGGACATGTCGGTCGAGGCGGCCTCGGCTGCGTTGGTGATGATCGCCTGCAGATCCTCGTCGAGCTCGTTGAACTGCGTGCGGTTGAAGGACAGCTCGAACGCCTCGCAGTCCTGGTGGTAGCTCTGCAGCATCCAGTAATCGGCGACGTCCTGGAAGCCGAGATGCTTGTCGGAGGAGGGGTTGTTGAACTCGGCGGCGTCGATCACGCCGCGGTCGAGCGCGGGCACGATGTCAGGGCCACCGAGGATCGTCACGGCCGAGCCGAGCTCCTCCATCAGGTCGGCGGCGAGGCCGACGGTGCGGTAGCGCAGCCCCTCGAGCTCCTCGGCGCGGGTGATCGGGCTGCGGAACCAGCCGAGCGCCTGTGTCGGCATCGGCCCGGTGAGGTAGCCCACGAGGTCAAGGCCCAGAATTTCCTGGACGAGTTCGTCATAGAGCTCCTGGCCGCCGCCATACTTCATCCAGCCGAGGAACTGGTTACCGTTCCAGCCAAAGGCGGGCGGCGTGCCGAACAGCGAGGCGGCCTTGCTCTTGCCGTACCAGTAGGCGCTCACCCCGTGCGCGCCCTGCAGCGAGCCGCCGACGATCGCGTCCTGAAGCTCGAGCGCGCCCACGACCGAGCCGGCCGGCAGCAGGGTGATCTCGAGCCGCCCGCCGGCCATCGCGTTGACCTTGTCGACGAAATCCTGCGCGAATTCGTGGAAGATGTCGCCCGAGGGCCAGCCGCTCTGCATGGTCCAGGAGACGGTCTGGGCGCGCGCGACATGGGGTGCGCCGATGACAGCCGCGCCGCCCACGGCCGACGCGGCGCCGACCTTCAGGAAATCGCGCCGGTTGGCGGCCTTGCCGCCGAGTACTTGTTTGGACTTGTTCGCTTCGATCATGGCATCCTCCCTATTGGCCCAGGGCCGCGCACAACGTCGCCACCCCGGATCCGCGCCCGATAGCCGGGCTCCTCCCTTGACCGACGGCGCGGGCACGCTGCCCACGGTTCGGTAGTGGCAGGATAGGCAAGAGTCCTCATTGCGCAATCAAAATTTGCAGCAATCCGCTCGTGAATAATATTCTTCCCGGCCGCCGCCACGTCGCGGCCGCGCTCTTCACCGGATCATTCGGCGCCGGTGTGTTCGAGGTAGACGGTCTGGGTGAACGGCCTGTCAGTGAGCGGATTGTGGAACGTCACCGGCTCGGCGCGGGCTGCAGCGAAGGCGCAGGAAAGGCGGTCCAGGAAGCGCGGGTCGGGCGGATCGTTGGACCACAATCCGAACACGCCGCCGGGACGCAGGTGCCGCGCCGCAGCGCCCATCCTTCGGGGCGATAAAAGGCGTCGCTGCGGTCGTCGAGCAGGCGCTCCGGCGTATGGTCGAGATCGACGAGCAGCGCGTCGAATCGCCGCAGCGGCGTGTCCGGGTCGAACCCCGCGCCCGACGCCATTGCGAAGAAGTCGGCCTCGACCAGCCGGCAGCGCGGATCCTCGACAAGGCTGCGGCCCACGGGCAGCAGCCCCTGCTCGTGCCAGCGGATCACCGGGGCGAGATACTCCACGACAATGACCTCGCGCACCGCCGCGCGCTCGAGCACGGCCTGCGCCGTATAGCCGAGGCCGAGCCCGCCGACGACCACCTCGAGGCCGTCACCCGCGAGCGCCGCCACCCCGAGCCGCCCGAGCGCCACCTCCGAGGCGGTGAACAGGCTCGTCATCAGGAATTCCGCGCCGCGCTGGATCTCGACGACATCGACACCGAGGCGCGATTCGCGCCGCCGGCGCAGGCTGAGCGGGCCTATCGGCGTATCGGCGTGGTCGAGTTCCTCGAACAGGCCGCTCATGGCGTGGCTCCATACTGAGCAATTTGGCGCAATTCATCCGCCGGACCCCTTTCTCCCGGATCCGGCCGCGCGGCATAAAGAGCCCCGCCGACCCGTCGCTCGCCGTCGCGCTCAGGGGCGGGGGCCGCGACCCGGATGGTTTACGGCTTCGCGTCGCGGGAAGATTGGCGACCCCGGGAGGACTTGACCCCCCAACCTGGCGATTAGAAGTCGCCTGCTCTGTCCAGTTGAGCTACGGGGCCAACCCTTTCGCAAGACGAGTCGCACCACTCGCCGGTGCCACTTTCTAGTCCCTGAAATAGCGGGCCGAAAGGACTGTCTGCAACGCGACACCCGCCGCGGCCGGTGATCGGGGCCGGGTCAGTCCATCTTCAACGCGTTGATGAACGCCGCCTGCGGGATCTCGACCTTGCCGAACTGGCGCATCTTCTTCTTGCCCGCCTTCTGCTTTTCCAGAAGCTTCTTCTTGCGGGTCACGTCGCCGCCATAGCATTTCGCGGTGACGTCCTTGCGCAGTGCGGGCAGGGTTTCGCGGGCGATGACCTTGGCGCCGATCGCGGCCTGGATCGGGATCTTGAACATGTGCCGCGGGATCAGCTCCTTGAGCTTTTCGCACATTATCCGCCCACGCATCTCGGCGCGGTCGCGATGCACCATCATGGCGAGCGCGTCCACCGGCTCGTCATTGACGAGGATATGCATCTTCACGAGGTTGTCCTCGCGGTAGCCGGTGATCTCGTAATCGAAGCTCGCATAGCCCTTGGTGACCGATTTGAGCCGGTCGTAGAAATCGAACACCACCTCGTTGAGCGGCAGGTCATACTCCACCATCGCCCTCGCGCCCGCCACCGTGAGGTTGAGCTGAATGCCGCGGCGCTCCTGGCACAGCTTGAGCACATCGCCGAGGTAATCGTCCGGCACGAGGATCGTCGCCTTGATGCGCGGCTCCTCGATATGATCGACATTGGCGAGGTCGGGCATGTCGGCGGGGTTGTGCAGCTCGTGGACGGAGCCGTCCTTCATGTGGATGTTGTAGACCACCGAGGGCGCGGTGGTGATCAGGTCAATATCATATTCGCGCTCGAGCCGGTCGCGCACCACCTCGAGATGCAGCAGCCCGAGAAACCCGCAGCGAAAGCCGAAACCGAGCGCGGCGGAACTCTCCATCTCGTAGGTAAAGCTTGCGTCGTTGAGCGCGAGCTTGTCCATCGCCTTGCGCAGCGCGTCGAAATCGGCCGTGTCCACCGGAAAGAGCCCGCAGAACACCACAGGCACCGAGGGCTTGAAGCCCGGCAGCGGATCGCTCGCGCCGTGTTTTTCATGGGTGATGGTGTCGCCCACGCGGGTGTCGCGCACCTGCTTGATCGAACCGGTGAACACCCCGATCTCGCCGGGGCCGAGCTCGGGCGTGTCGACCATGGCGGGCTTGAGCACCGCGAGGCGGTCGATGTTGTGGATCGCCCCGGTCTGCATCATGCGGATGCGCTCGCCCTTGCGGATCACCCCGTCCATAACCCGGATCAGCACCACGACGCCGAGATAGGCGTCGTACCAGCTATCGACGAGCATCGCCTTGAGCGGGGCGTCGCGCGTGCCCTTGGGCGGAGGAAGGCGCTTGACGATCGCCTCGAGCACCTCGGGAATGCCGAGCCCCGATTTCGCCGAGATCTCGATCGCGTCCGAGGCGTCGATGCCGATCCCCTCCTCGATCTGCTCGCGCACCATGGCGGGCTCGGCGGCGGGCAGATCCACCTTGTTGAGCACCGGCACGATCTCGTGGTCGGCGTCGAGGGCGGTATAGACATTGGCCAGCGTCTGCGCCTCCACCCCCTGCGCGGCATCGACCACCAGGAGCGACCCCTCCACCGCCTGCATCGAGCGCGACACCTCGTAGGAGAAATCCACATGCCCCGGCGTGTCGATCAGGTTGAGCACATAGGTGTGCCCGTCCTTGGCCGGGTAGTCGATGCGCACCGTATTGGCCTTGATGGTGATGCCGCGCTCGCGCTCGATATCCATCGCGTCGAGCATCTGCTCCTTCATGTCGCGTTCGGCCACCGTGCCGGTCAGCTGGATCAGCCGGTCGGCGAGGGTGGATTTGCCGTGGTCGATATGCGCCACGATGGAGAAGTTGCGGATGCGCGAAAGCTCGGTCATGCCTGCGCGTATGCGCCGGATGGCGCGGCCGGTCAAGCGGGCATCAGGCCGCGCCACTGCCTGCCAGCGCGGGAAGGACGGCGCCCGGATTCATGATCCCGGCCGGGTCGAGCGCATCCTTGATAGTGCGCATCGCGGCGAGCTTGACGGGGTCCTGGAAGCGTTCGAGATCGCCGGTCTTGAGCCGGCCGATGCCGTGCTCGGCGCTGATCGAGCCGCCGAGCTCATGGGTGAGCGCGTGCACCGTGTCAGTGATCGCGCCGCGCTGCGCGCGATGATCGCCCGCGCGGCCGCCCTCGGGCGGGAAGACGTTGTAATGCAGGTTGCCGTCGCCGAGATGACCAAAGCAGTTGACCCGCAGATCCGCGATCCTGCCGAGTGCGGGCCCCGCGCGGGCGATGAACTCCGGCACCAGCGACAGCGGCAGCGCGATGTCGTGGCTCGCGATGGCGCCGATATGGCGGTTGGCCTCGGGGATGGATTCGCGCAGCGCCCAGAACTCGGCGCGCTGCGCCTGCGATTGCGCGATCACCCCGTCGCTGACGAGCCCGGCCTCAAAGCCCGCCGCGAAGAGCCCCTCGAGCGCCTCGGCCGGGTCGAGCCCCGCCGGCAGCCCCACATCGACCAGCACCATCCAGCCTGGCGCCGGATCGAAGGGCCGCCGGACCTGCGGCATCGTCGCCTCGAGAAAATCGAGCCCGGTGCCCGCCATCAGCTCGAAGGCGGAAATCCCCTCGCCGATGCGCTCCTGCGCGACGGCCAGCAGATCGAGCGCGGCCTCGGGGCCCTCGACGACCATCATCGCCGCCCCCTCGCGCGCCGGCGGCGCGAAGAGCCGCAGGCTGGCCGCGGTGATCACGCCGAGCGTGCCCTCCGCGCCGATCATCAAGTTGCGCAGATCGTAGCCGGTATTGTCCTTGCGCAGCCGGCGCAGCCCGTGCCAGACGCGCCCGTCCGGCATCACCGCCTCCAGCCCGAGGCACAGATCGCGCGCATTGCCGTAGCGCAGCACGTTGACGCCGCCCGCATTCGTCGCCAGCACCCCGCCGAGGCGCGCTGTCCCCTCCGCCGCCAGCGAGAGCGGAAACAGCCGCCCGGCCTCGCGCGCGGCGGCCTGCACATCGGCGAGCACGGCACCGGCCTCGGCGATGAGCACGTTCTCGCGCGGATGCACCGCGCGCACCGCCCGCATCCGCTCGAGCGACAGGATCACCGGCGCGGGTCCCTCGGGCATGACCTGCCCGCCGACAAGCCCGGTGCCGCCGCCGTAAGGCAGCACCGCCACCCGCGCTGCCGCGCAGGCCGCGACGATTGCGGCGACCTCATCGGTGCTGCGCGGCAGGGCGAGCAGCCCCTCGGCCCCGTGCCAGCGCCCGCGCGGCTCCTCGAGATGGCGCGGCTCGGGCTCGCGCAGCGTGTCCGCCGGAAGCGCGGCGGCGAGGCGGGCCCGGAAATCGGCATCGGCGGGGTTGAGCATGGCGGCCTCCCTAGCCGGCATCGGTGCGCCCGCGCCGGTCATGGCGCAGATTGGCGTAGAGCACGTGATTGCGCCAGCGCCCGTTGATCTGCAGATAGCTCTGCGCGACGCCCTCATACTTGAAGCCCGATTTTTCCAGAACCCCGCGCGAGGCGGCGTTCTCGGGCAGGCAGGCGGCTTCGATCCGGCTCAGCCCCATCTCGGAGAAGGCATGATGGACCACGCCGCCGATCGCCTCGCGCATGTAGCCCTGCCGGGCGAAGGGCGCCCCGGTCCAGTAGCCCAGCGTGCCCGATTGCGCCGGGCCGCGGCGGATATGATCGAGCGTGATGGCGCCCACCAGCGTGTCGTCCTCGCGCCGGATCATGAACAGCGCCAGCGCGGCGCCCTGCGCCTGCATGCGCCGCGCCCAGTGCACCCGGTGCACGAAGGCGCGGCGCGTCAGGTGATCGGCCGCCCAGCTCGGCTCCCAGGGGATCAGGAAATCGGCGCTGTCGCGGCGCAGCGCGACCCAGGCGCCCTGATCGGAATGCACCGGCAGACGCAGGGTGAGGCGCTCCGTCTCGATGATCGGTCCGCGCCGGCCCAGGAGCATCAGGCCACCAGACGCCGCGTCAGCGCGGCGAGGTCAGGCGCCCCGGCCACCGGCCCGTAGAGCGCGAGCGCCGCGCGCCCGTCGCCGCCCATCGTCCCCGCCGCGTCGCGCACATCGGCCGTGGTGACCGCGTCGACCTTCGCGACCGCCTCCGCGACATCGGGCACGCGGCCCCAGATCGCCGTGAGCCGGGCGAGCCGTTCGGCCCGCGACGACGGGCTTTCGAGCCCCATCAACAGCCCCGCGCGCAGCTGCGCGCGCGCCCGCGCCACCTCGGCCTCGCTCATGTCGTCGCCGGCGCGGCGGATCTCGTCGATGATGGTCTGCGTGAGCTGGGCGACATCCGCGCCGCCGGTGCCGGCATAGATCGTCGTCATGCCCGTGTCGGCATAGGCCCCCGCCTGCGCGAAGATCGTGTAGCACAGCCCGCGCTCCTCGCGCAGCTTCTGAAACAGCCGCGAGGACATGCTGCCGCCGAGCGCCGTGGCCATGATCTGCGCGGTGTAGAGCCGGTCGCTGCGACAGTCGGGCGCCTCGAAAGCGAGCGCGACATGCGCCTGCTCGAGCTCGCGCTCCACCCGCCGCTCCCCGGCGCAGAACCGTGCCCCGGCCACCGGCACGGGGTCCCGGGCGGGCATGTCGCCGAACTGCGCGCTGGCGAGCGTGACGATATGGTCGTGATCGACGGCGCCGGCGGCGGCGAGGATCATCTGACCGGGGCCGTACTGCGTGGCCACGAAGCGCGCGAGATCCTCGCGCGAGAACCGGCGCACGCAATCGGCCGGGCCGAGGATCGGCCGGCCGAGCGGCTGATCGGGATAGGCGGTTTCCTGCAGCCAGTCGAAGATGATGTCGTCGGGGGTGTCGAGCGCCTGGCCGATCTCCTGCAGGATCACGCCGCGCTCGGTCTCGATCTCGCGCGGCTCGAGGAGCTGGTTGCGCACGATATCGGCCACCACGTCGATCGCGAGCGGCACATCCGCGCCGAGCACCCGCGCATAATAGGCCGTCGCCTCGCGCGAGGTATAGGCGTTGATGTAGCCGCCCACATCCTCGATCTCCTCGGCGATGCGCAGCGCGCTGCGCCGGGCGGTGCCCTTGAAGGCCATGTGTTCGAGGAAATGCGCGATTCCGTTCTCCTCGGCGGCCTCGTTGCGCGCGCCGGCGTCGATCCACACGCCAACCGCCGCCGAGGCGAGCCCCGGCATCGGCTCGGTGACGATGCGAAAGCCGTTCTCCAGAGTGGTGATGCGGGGGCTCAAGCGGATATCCTCTCGCAGATCAGGGACTGGATCGCGGCCAGATCGTCGGGCACGCGGGTGAAGCGCTCGGGCAGATCGAACAGATCGGCCATGCGCGGCGGCAGCTCGGGGCGATGGCCCGTGGCGGCCTCGACGGCGTCGGGGAACTTGGCGGGGTGCGCCGTCGCCAGTGTGACCATGGGGGCGGCGCCGAGATGCTCCTCGGCCACCTTCACGCCCACTGCGCTGTGCGGGCACAGCAGCATCCCGGCGTCGCGATGGGTGCGGGTGATGGTGTCGGCGGTGTCGGCCTCGTCGGCGCGCCCCGAGGAAAAGCCCTCGCGCAGCGCCTCGAGCGCGCCCTGGCTGATGCGGAAGCCGCCATGCGCGCGCTGCTCCTGCATCAGCTGCGCCACGGCCGCGCCGTCGCGGTCATAGGCGTCGAACAGCGCGCGTTCGAAATTCGACGAGACCTGGATATCCATCGAGGGCGAGATCGTGGGGGCCACGCCCTGCGGCGCATACTCCCCCGTTGCGAGCGCGCGGTGCAGGATGTCGTTGCGGTTGGTAGCGATCACCAGCCGCCCGATCGGCACCCCCATGCGCCGCGCAATGGAGCCGGCATAGATATCGCCGAAATTGCCCGTGGGCACGGTGAAATCGACGCTGCGATGCGGCGCGCCGAGGCTGAGCGCGGCGGTGACGTAGTAGACCACCTGCGCGAGCACCCGCGCCCAGTTGATCGAGTTCACCGCCGCGAGCCCGACCGCGTCGCGGAAGGCGAAATCGTTGAACATGTCCTTCACACACGCCTGCGCGGCGTCGAAATCGCCCTCGATGGCGAGGGCGTGGACATTGGCGGCGCCCGGCGTCGTCATCTGCCGGCGCTGCACGGCGCTCACGCGGCCATCGGGGAAAAGGATCACCACATCGACCGCCTCGAGCCCGGCGAAGGCCTCGATCGCGGCCGAGCCGGTATCGCCCGAGGTCGCGCCGATGATCGTGGCGCGCCGGCCGCGCCGCTTGAGCGAGATCTCGAAGAGCTGCCCGATGAGCTGCATGGCGAAGTCCTTGAACGCCAGCGTCGGGCCGTGAAACAGCTCCAGCACGAAGTGGTTGGGCCCGATCTGCGCGAGCGGGGCGCGGGCGGGATGGTTGATGGCCGCGCAGGCGCGCGCGATGGCGCCCGAAAGCTCGTCGTGGCTGAAGCTGTCGCCCGTGAAGGGCGCGATCACCCGCTGCGCGACCTCCTCATAGGGCCGCCCGGCGAGCGCGGCGAGCTCGTCGGCCTCGAAGCGCGGCACGGCGGCGGGCAGGTAGAGCCCGCCATCGCGCGCAAGCCCCGTCAGCATCGCCTCCTCGAAATCGAGCTCGGGCGCGGCGCCGCGCGTGGAAACGTATCGCATGCTCAAGCCTTCCTCATTCGCGCCGCCTGATACGCCACAGCCAGTAGCCTGTCATCCCCAGCCAGACCACGGCGAGTGAATACCAGGTGATCGCGTATTCGAGATGATTGTCCGGAATGCCCTCGGTGCCCACCGGGATCGGACGCAGCGGCGCCTCGGTGGGCGGTTCGGTCACGCGGGTGGCGACGAAGACCGGCTCGGTGTCGAGATGCTCGGCCAGCTCCGGCACCTCGCGCGCGAACCACAGCCCGTCGTCGCGGTCGGGCGCGGGGGGGAAGATGTCCGTCTCCCGGGGCCAGTGCAGGTTGCCCGTCACGGTCGCCGCACCGCCCGGTGCGACATCGTCGTAAGCCCCCTGCGCGACGAAGCCGCGATCGACGAGGATGCGCCGGTCGTCGCGCGTCGCGAAGACCTCGACGACACGGTAACCCGCGCCCACGCCGCTCTCGGCCGCCTGCACGCGCAGCCGCTCGCCGGTGAAGGCGCCCGAGACCTCGACGGGGCGGTAGCGGTCCGTCTCGGGCTCCGGCGCGGCGGGCAGCGCGACCGGGTCGTCATGGATGCGCGACTCGATCTCAGCGATGACCCCGTCCTTCCAGTGCATCCTCTGTACCTGCCAGGTGCCGAGCCCGATCAGGATGCCCGCCCCGACAAGCCCGAGCAGGACCGGAAAGATGACGCGCCGGGTCATGGTGTGGACAGGCTCCTCGAATGCGCGGGGCGCGCGCCGTCACCGGCCCGCGCCCCGCTCGATGCATCGCGGCGATCGCGCCGTCAGATGCCCCAGATATAAACCGCGAAGAAGAGGAACAACCACACCACGTCGACGAAGTGCCAGTACCAGGCCGCAGCCTCGAAGCCGACATGCTTCTCGGCGGTGAAATGGCCGGCGCGGGTGCGGAAATAGCACACCGCGAGGAACACCACCCCGATGAAGACATGCACGCCGTGAAAGCCCGTCGCCATGAAAAAGTTCGCAAAGAAGATCTCGCCCGAGAAGCTCCAGTCCTGCACCGCGATGAGGTAGTAATATTCGTAGCTCTGCAGCCCGAGGAAGGCGATGCCGAGCAGAACGCCGAGCAGCAGGCCGTGCTCGACATCCTTGCGCGGGCCACCATGGGCGAGCGCGTGGTGCGCCCAGGTCACCGCCGCGCCCGAGCACAGCAGCACCAGCGTGTTGATCAGCGGCAGGTCAAAAGCACTGACCTGATAGAACTCCGGCTGGACGTATTCCGTGCCGACGTATTCGTACATCGGGTACATGGTGTGCTTGAAGAAGCTCCAGAACCACGCCGCGAAGAACATCACCTCGGAGATCACGAAGAGCAGGAACCCGTAACGCAGCCCGAGCCGCACCACGGGCGTGTGCTCACCGGCCTCGGCCTCGGCCACCACATCGGCCCACCAGGCGAACATGACATAGAGAACCCCGGCAAAGCCGATCAGGAACAGCCACGGCCCCATGCCGTTCATCCAGAACACCGCGCCGACCAGCATCACGAACCCGCTCAGGGCACCGAGGAAGGGCCAGATCGAGGGCGGTACGATGTGATAGTCGTGGTTTTTCTCATGCGCCATGGTCGGTTCCCTCATTCGGCTTGTCCGGTTGCTCCGGCTTGCCGTCGTCTATTGCGCCGCATCGGCGTCCTGCGTCAAGGCGGCGTGATCCTGCGGGTCGTCCGGCATGCCGGAGCTGTGGAAGGTGTAGGACAGCGTGATCTGGTTGCTGTCGGGCATGTTGCGATCATCGACGATCTCGGGGTCGACATAGAAGGTCACCGGCATCTGAACGGTCTCGCCCGGCATAAGGATCTGCTTTTCGAAGCAGAAGCAGTCCATCTTCACGAAGTGCCGCCCCGCGTCATAGGGCGCGACATTGTAGCTCGCCACGCCCGCCACCGGTTCGTCGGTTGGGTTGTGGGCCTCGTAGAAGGCCAGCCCGACCTCGCCGATGCGTATCTCCGCGGTGGTCTCGACCGCCTTGAACTCCCACGGCATGTCCGCCGCGCGCGAGGCGTCGAAACGCACCGTGATCTTGCGATCGAGCACCGAATCGGGCGCGCCCTGCGCGACACTCGTGGTGCCGCCATAGCCCGTCACCCGGCAGAACCAGTCATAGAGCGGCACCGACGCCCAGCCGAGCGCCCCCATGATCAGCACGACGCCCACGCCCTGCGCGGCGGTGATCTGACGCGGATCGAGCTTTTTCATTCGGCATACTCCGTAAGCGACGGTCTAAACGTGTGATCATAGGCCTCGATCGGCTCGCCGCGCTCGACCTTGGCCACGGTGAGCCCGAACACCACGAGGATCAGCGCCCCGAGCGCCAGCGCGACGCCCGCATTGCGCCCGCCGCGCCGCCGATGCAGTTCGTGATCGCGTCCCAGCGCCATTACCATCCCCCCAGACCGAAGGGCGCCAGCATCGCCTCGGCGAGGAAGGCGCCGAAATGAACGAACAGATATAGCAGCGACAGCCGGAAGAAGCGCTTCTCGGCGGCGAAGCGGTCGGCGATCGCGGTCTCCTCGTCGCGCCGCCAGATGCGCACCGCGCCCAGCACGAACAGCGCATTCACCACCACCGCGACGGCCATGTAAAGCGGCCCGCCGATCCCGGTCAGACCCGCCCCGAGCGCCACCGGCACCAGCGCCAGCGTGTAGGCGAGGATGTGCGCGCGGGTGACGCGACGGCCATGCGTGACGGTCAGCATCGGCACGCCGGCCTTGCCGTAGTCGTCGCGGCCCTGCGCATCGCGCATGAACAGCGCCAGCGCCCAGAAATGCGGCGGCGTCCACATGAAGATCAGCGCAAACATCAGCACCGGCTCGAGCGCCAGCCCCCCGGTCACCGCGACCCAGCCCACCACCGGCGGAAACGCCCCCGCCGCACCGCCGATGACGATGTTCTGCGGTGTCGTGCGCTTGAGCCACATGCTGTAGATCACGATGTAGAAGAAGATGGTGAAGGCCAGAAGCGCCGCCGCCGCCCAGTTCGCGGCGAGCCCCAGCATCACCACCGAAAGCCCCGACAGCGCGAGCCCGAAACCCAGCGCCTCGCCGGGCGCGACGCGCCCCTGCGGCACGGGGCGGCGCTGCGTGCGCTTCATCACCGTATCGATATCGCTGTCCCACCACATGTTCAGCGCCCCGGACGCCCCCGCCCCGAGCGCGATGAACACGAGCGCGGCGAAGGCCACCATAGGATGCACCCCCGACGGCGCGACAACCACCCCCACGAGCGCGGTGAACACGACGAGCGACATCACCCGCGGCTTGAGCAGGGCGACGAAGTCGCTCAATCCCGCCTCTGGCGTCGCCTGCTCCTCTGCGCGGATATCGCTCATCGGTTCCTCCGGATGCGGCGCGTCAGTCTGCCGCCGCGACGGACAGATCGTCGTCGAGCGAGGCGGTGGCGTCGCCGCCCTGCCGCTCGACCCAGGCCTCGTATTCCTCGGGGCTCACGGCCTTCACGGTGATCGGCATGTAGGCATGGTTGATGCCGCAGATCTCCGAACACTGGCCGAAATAGATGCCCTCCTCCTCGACCTCGAACCAGGCCTCGCCGAGCCGGCCGGGGACGCCGTCCTGCTTCACGCCGAAGGCCGGGATGGTCCAGGAGTGGATCACGTCCGAGGCGGTGACCTGAAGCTGCACCACCCGATTGGTGGGTATCACCATCGCGGTATCGGTCGCCAGAAGGTAAGTGCTGTCGTCATAGCCATGCTCTTCGAGCTCGTCGCGCTCGAGCATGAAGCTCTGGAAGCTGATCCCCTCGTCGGGATACTCGTAACCCCAGTACCACTGGTAGCCGGTGGTCTTGATCGTGACGTCGGAGTCCGGGATCACCTGTTCCTTGAAGAGTATCGGCACCGAGAAGATCCCGATGAAGACGAGGATCAGGACGGGAATGACCGTCCAGATCACCTCGATCGGGGTGTAATGGGTAAACTTCGCGGGGGTCGGATTGGCGCGCCGATTGTAGCGCACCATCACGTAAAGCATCAGCCCGAGCACGAAGATGGTAATCAGCGTGATGATCACCAGCAGCATGTCGTCGAGCCAGCCTATGTCGCGCGCAACGGTCGTGACCGGGTTGTGAAGGCCCGTGCCGCCGGGCTCCGGCGCGCCGCGCACCTCGAGCGGCGGTAGCTCGCTCTCGGCGCGCGCCGTCGTCGCGGCCGCCATGGCCGCTGCGAAAATCCCCAGGTTCGTAAGCTTTGTCGACAACCGCATACCGTGTTCCCGTGTTGCTGTATTGGGCCGCGCACTCCGCGCGCCAGCCGCAGGCGACGTTCCTGCCCGTTGCTTCCGACCCTTCGGAAACCATATTACGACGGGCACGACAAGCAAAACCGATGCGTCCGAGTGACGCTTGCACCACACCCGCCCCGAGCCGAGGACCCGCAGCATGACCTCATCGCCGTTCCGCCCCTTCGAAGACTCGCTCGACGAATCGCGCAGCCTGCGCCTGCTGCGCGAGACGCTGGCGGGCGCCGATGACGGCGAGCTGTTCCTCGAACGCCGGCGCTCGGAACAGATCGTGCTCGATGACGGGCGCATCAGGACCGCGAGCTACGATGCGGGCGAAGGATTCGGGCTGCGCGCGGTGCGCGGCGCGGTCATCGGCCACGGGCATTCCAGCGAACTCAGCGAGGCCGCGCTGGGGCGCGCCGCCGAGACCGCCCGTCTCGCCGTTGCCGAGGGCGGCGGCAGCCTCGCCGACGCCCCGGCGCGCACCAACCGGCGCCTCTACGAACCGGTCGATCCGATCGCGTCGCCCGCCTTCGCGGCCAAGATCGAGCTGATGCGCGAGATCGACGCGTTCCTGCGCGATCTCGATCCGCGCGTCGTGCAGGTCACCGCGTCGCTGGCCGCCGCGCAGCAGGAGATCGAGATCCTGCGCCCCGACGGGCTGCGGCTGAGCGATGTGCGACCGATGACCCGGCTCAACATCTCGGTGATCGTCGAGGAGAACGGGCGGCGCGAATCCGGCTCGATGGGCGGCGGCGGTCGCACCGGGCTCGAGGCTCTGATGACCCCGGAGCACTGGCAGGGCATGGCACGCGAGGCGCTGCGCATCGCGCAGGTCAATCTGCGTGCCGAGGCCGCGCCCGCCGGGGTGATGGATGTCGTGCTCGGCGCGGGGTGGCCGGGGATCCTGCTGCACGAGGCAGTGGGGCACGGGCTCGAGGGGGACTTCAACCGCAAGAAGACCTCCGCCTTCGCCGGCCTGATGGGGCAGCGCATCGCCGCCCCCGGCGTGACAGTGCGCGATGACGGCACCCTGCCCGACCGGCGCGGCTCGCTGACCATCGACGACGAGGGCACACCCTCGGCCTGCAACACGCTGATCGAGGACGGCATACTCACCGGCTACATGCAGGATCGGCAGAACGCGCGGCTGATGGGCGTGCCCGCCACCGGCAACGGCCGGCGCGAAAGCTACGCCCACACTCCGATGCCGCGCATGACCAACACCTACATGCTCTCGGGCGACTCCGAGCCCGGCGATGTGCTCGCCGACGTCAGGGACGGCATCTTCGCGGTGGGATTCGGCGGCGGGCAGGTCGACATCACCAACGGCAAGTTCGTGTTTTCCTGCACCGAGGCGTATCGTGTGACAAACGGTCGCATCGGCGCGCCGATCAAAGGCGCGACGCTGATCGGCGACGGCCCCACCGCGCTGCAGCAGATCCGCGCCATCGGCAATGACATGGCGCTCGATCCGGGCATCGGCAATTGCGGCAAGGCCGGGCAATGGGTGCCCGTGGGCGTGGGTCAGCCGACGCTGCTCATCGGCGGACTGACCGTGGGCGGCAGTGCAGGCTGAAGGCCGGGCGGCCGCGGTTCATCGGTCACGGTTCATCTTCTGTTAACCTCGATCGGGAATCGTGAGCCCTGAATGAGGCGAAGCACGATGGCCGAGGATCTGTTTTCTTCCCCCACACCCTTCACCCCACCCACCGAGGAGGAAGACCGGCTGGCCTGGCTTCGTCTCATTCGCTCGCGCCGGGTCGGGATCCAGACATTCTTTCGCCTGCTTGCCGAGCACGGCAGCGCCCAGGCCGCGCTCGACGCGCTTCCCGCCATCGCCGCGGCCGCCGGTGTGCCCGGCTATACCCCCTGCCCGCGCGCCGTCGCCGAGTCGGAGATGGCCGCCGCCGAGGCTGCCGGGGCGCGGATGATCTGCTTTGCCGATCCCGACTATCCCGCGGCGCTCGCGAGCATTGCGGACCCGCCGCCGCTTATGTGGGCACAGGGCAACACGGGGCTGCTCGCGCGGCCGATGATCGCCATGGTCGGCGCGCGCAACGCGTCGAGCCTCGGCACGCGGATGGCGCGCAAGCTTGCCGAGGGACTTGGCGTGCGGGGGATCACGATCGTCTCCGGGCTGGCGCGCGGCATCGACGCGGCGGCCCATCACGCCGCGCTCGCCACCGGCACGATCGGGGTGCAGGCCGGCGGCGTCGAGGTGCCCTACCCGGCCGAGAACACCGCCCTCGGCGCCGAGATCGCGGCGCGCGGGCTGCGCCTGTCGGAGCGGCCGATGGGCCATGCGCCGCAGGCGCGCGACTTCCCGCGGCGCAACCGGATCATTTCGGGGCTGGCGCGCGCGCTGATCGTCGTCGAGGCCGCCGCGCGCTCGGGCAGCCTGATCACGGCGCGCGACGCGCTCGATCAGGGGCGCGAGATCCTCGCCGTGCCGGGCCATCCGCTCGATGCACGCGCCGAGGGCTGCAACGGGCTGATCCGCGACGGCGCGACGCTGGTGCGCAATGTCGAGGACGTGATCGCGGCGATCGACGCGGGCGCGGCGCCGCCGCCCGCCGCGCGACGCCGCGCACCCCAAGCGCCTGCGCGTTCGGCACCCACCCGTCCGCCGCCGGCCCCGGCCCCGGCCCGACCCGACGCCGGCGGGCTCGATGCGCGCATCCTCGCCTGTCTCGGCCCTTCTCCGCTCGCGGAGGATCAGCTGATCCGCGACCTTGCGATACCCGCCGCGGATGTCTCGCCCGCCCTCGTCGCGCTCGAACTCGAGGGCCGGATCACCCGCCAGCCCGGCGGGATGCTGGCGCGGGCCGACTGAGCGGGACGCCACCGCGCTTCATTGACATTCCCCGGTCAGCGACCACATGTTGCGCCGCCGCCCGGCCCGCAACGCATCTCGAGGTATCCATGGCTGTCGTCGTCGTCGAATCACCGGCCAAGGCCAAGACGATCAACAAATATCTCGGCGACGACTACACGGTTCTGGCGTCCTACGGCCATGTGCGCGACCTGCCGCCCAAGGACGGCTCGGTCGATCCCGAGCACGGATTCGAAATGAAATGGGAGGTCGCCAGCGACAGCAAGAAGCACGTCAAGGCGATCGCCGACGCGCTCAAGGCCGACGGCGCACTGATCCTCGCCACCGACCCCGACCGGGAGGGCGAGGCGATCTCCTGGCACCTGCTCGAGGCGCTTGGCAACACCCGCGCGCTCAAGAAGGACACGCCGGTGCATCGCGTGGTGTTCAACGCGATCACCAAGAGCGCCGTCACCGAGGCGATGAAGGCGCCGCGCGAGGTCGATATGGAGCTGGTGCGCGCGTATCTCGCGCGGCGCGCGCTCGATTACCTCGTGGGGTTCAAGCTCTCGCCGGTGCTGTGGCGCAAGCTGCCCGGCGCGAAATCGGCCGGGCGCGTGCAGTCGGTGTGCCTGCGGCTGATCGTCGAGCGCGAGATGGAGATCGAGGCCTTCGACGCGCAGGAATACTGGAGCGTGAGCGCCCGGCTGCGCACCCCCGAGGACGCCGAACTGGAGGCGCGGCTGACGCATCTCG
>PUKW01000162.1 GCA_003550665.1 Paracoccaceae bacterium
CGCGGCAGGCGGGGCGGATCGGTCCGCACCGGCTGACCGACGACCGCGCCGGGCATCCGGATCACCTGGCCGACGCGGATCACGTTCGGGTTGGTGATCTGCGGATTGGCGCGAGCGAGCGCCGCAACGCTGGTCCGGCAGCGCGCCGCGATCCGCGCCATCGTATCGCCCGGGCGCACCGTGACGGCGGAACCGCATGCGCCGGCGGCGGCAGGGTGGTGCGCCTGCACGGTGGCCCGACGCGGCAGAGCCGCACTTGCGCGGCCCGGCATGTGGATGATCTGCCCGATATGGATCTGGTTGGGATTGGCGATGCGCGGGTTCGCGGCCATCACTTCGCCGATGGTCAGGCCGCAATACCGTGCGACCTGGTAAAGCGTGTCGCCGGGCTGGATCCGGACGGCATCACCGCAGCGCTCGAATGCCTGGGCGACGGCGGGTTGGGGAACGGCCAGATTTGCAAGCGCGGCCAGAGCTCCGGCCACGACGATGCGGGAAAACCATTTCGGCATGGGATCGGCCTCGCACAGGGGCGTCGTTTCGGTTCAACCCGTCGCCGGATCGGCCGGTTGCGCCGCCAATAGAGACGGGCTGCCCCGGGCATTGCGCCAACCTGGCCACTGATAATTGGTTATGGCCGGGGATCACGGCAACGGGCTGCCGGGGCGGCTCCCGAAACCGTGTGGCCACAGCCGGACGGACGTGACCAGTCCAGGCCCCCTCGACGACAGGTCTGCAGCCACCGCAAAGCGTCGCAGGGCCCTGCCCCGCACTGCGCACCCACGAAACCCATCGACCACCTTGACGCCACGCGCTTCGCCGTTCAGCCGCGAGACGATCAGCCCGGCCACCCCCAAGCCTGCTTTGGCTGCGGCCCTTCAGGGACCTTCGGCAAGCGCTGCTCGAATTCCAACGGAGCGGGACCGCGCAATGGCTGATCGGGCGCTGCGGCCACCGTTTTCGCTCAAGCCCGGACGCGATCAACTGGACAGCGCGCCCGCGGCCACGTAACTACATGCAGGTCTATGAGGAACCCGGGGGGCTTCGACTCAAGCCCGAGCAACGCAACGTTCGATATCCAAGGATATGTCCACGATGAGCAACCCGCGCATCCCTTACGAAATGTCCGGCCGGCATCGACCGCTCCCGCCGCTCGGCGGCAAGCGGCTGATCGTGCATGTCGCGCTCAACGTGGAGCACTGGCCATTCGACAGGCCGATGCCACGCACCGTGCTGCCACCGCCGCACGGCAAGGGCGAGGGGCCGGATGTGCCCAATTTCAGCTGGGTCGAATACGGCATGCGCGCGGGTATGCCGCGCATACTCGACATGATGGCCGAACGCGGGCTCAAGGGCGGTGCGCTGCTCAATGCGAGTGTCGTGAAGACCTACCCGCAATGTGCCGAGGCCCTGCTCGAGGCGGGGTGGGAGTTCGTCGGGCACGGATTCACGCAGCGTGCGCTCTCCTTCGAGAGCGACGAAGCCGAAGTGATCGAGCGTAGCCTGAAGATCCTGCGCGATTTCTCGGGGCAGCGCGTGCGCGCCTGGCTCGGCCCGGGACTCGCGGAGACGGAGAACACGCCCGATCTGCTGATGCAGAACGGCGTCGACTGCCTCCACGACTGGCTGCTCGACGATGTCCCGTGCTGGCTGCGCACCGGGCACGGCCCCATGATCGCGCTGCCTTACTCGATGGAGCTTAATGACGTGCCGATCTACGCCGTGGGGCATGCGCCGTCGCCGGCGCTCCATGACCGGGTCGTCGACACGCTCGCCCAGTTCGAGGGCGAACTCGCCGATCAGCCGAAGGTGCTCACCCTCGCCCTGCACCCGCACCTGATCGGCGTGCCCCACCGCGCCGTCCACCTCGCAAGGACGCTCGATCTGCTGCTGCAGCGCGAAGACACGATCTTCGTGACGAGTTCCGAAATGGCAGACTGGTTCGCAAGCGCGAGCAGCCCGGACGGGCTCTGATCGCGGCAGCGCGCCGCCCGTTGCCAAAGCAGCCCGTCCGCACGATTTGCGAACGGGCCTTGCGCCTGTGACGCAAAGGCGGCCGGGTTGAGCGCGTTGCGTTCATCCGCCTTCACGCGCACCTGCCAAACCCTTGAAACCGCATGCTCAAGGAGCGCGAAACCGGGTCATACTCTCGCGCGTCATGCTCTTGGCGCGCGGCGCGCACGGCGCGTTGCACGCATGCCGGGATTCGGGCGTCTCCCACCGTTCCCTTCGCATGTTCTGCTGCCCGTGGCGTGGGCCAACCGGCGACGCTGGACCCCTGCCCATTTTATGGGCACATGCCGCTGCAGGTGCTCATCAGCGCGACATCGGGCGCGGAATTGTCGACAAAATGCGATTGCATGATGAATTTTCTGGCCGTAGCTTATGACCTCGCTAACCCGATACGGGAACGACACAACGGGGAGATACCGAGATGATCGGACGTGTTTCAACGACGGCAATCGCGGCGGCCATGCTGGCCGGCGGGAGCGCGCAGGCCGAGAGCATCACGCTCAATGTCAGCGGGCTCGTTTCCACTCATGTCCACCATTCGGCAGCCGAAGAGGCCTTCTATGACGGGCTGGCCGAGCGGACCGGGCTGGATCTGACGATGAACTACAACCCGCTCGACGTGATCGGCGTGAGCATGGATGACACGCTGCGCTTTGCCGGTGACGGCACTTTCGACATCGTGCAGTCGACACTGGGCAACGTGGCCCGTGACGAGGCCTTCATCGACGGGCTGGACCTTATCGGCATCTCGCCGACAATGGAAGATGCGCGCGCGGTCGTCGACGCCTTCCGCGAGCCCTACACCGAACGTGTGGCCGCGAGCAACAATGCCCATACCCTCACGATCTTCCCGTATGGCCCGCAGTTGATCTTCTGCAATGACGAGGTCACGGGGCTGGCCGATCTCGAAGGCCAGCGCGTGCGCAGCTATACCCGCACCATGTCGGCACTGCTGGAGCACCTGGGGGCAACGCCCGTGTCGATGCCGTTCGCGGAGGTCTACCAGTCGCTGCAGCGCGGGGTCGTCGACTGCGCGATCACGTCGATCACCTCTGCCAATACCGGAAGCTGGCCCGAGCTGACGGACTATGTGCTGACGATCGGCCTCTCCTACGGGCAGAACTCGCATTTTATCAACCTCGACACCTGGAACAGCATGTCCGAAGAGGCACGCGAGGCGATGACGACGGCCTTCCGCGAGTTCGAGGACGAGCTTTGGGCGCTCACCGAGGAGATGTATGACGACGCGATGCGCTGCTCCACCGGCCAGCAGCCCTGCGAGCATTACAACGAATACGAAATGACCGCGGTCGAGCCGTCTGAGGAAGACATGGCCCTCTTCGCCGAGGCAAGCGAGGCGGTTGTGCTCGAAGTCTGGGCCGATGCCTGCTCGCCGACGGAAGAGTGCGTCGATATCTGGAACGACACCGTTGGCGCAGTGCGCGGCATGGAGATGGCGGCCAACTGATCCGTTGGACCAGGCCCGGCGCCGCCCGCCGTCGCGCGGGGGGCGCCGGGCAGGCACGCGATCCGGCCCGGGCCCCTCTCGCCGTCGGGCCGGGCCATTTTTTGTCATCTCGGGAGATGTGCGGATGCCGCTGGAGCGGACGTATAGGTCCTTCGAAACGGTCGGGCGCCTGGCAGCACTGGCGGGCGGCTATGTTCTGCTGGGATTGTCGCTGCTGATCTGCGCGGAAATCCTGTTGCGCCGCTTTATCGGGATTTCCCTTCAGGGGGTCGACGAGATCGGCGGCTATGTGCTGGCCGGGGTGAGCGCGTTCGGCTTCGGCTATGCGCTGCTCGCGCGGGCGCACACCCGCATCGACATCCTGTTCTACCGGTTGGGGCCGCGCGTGCAGGCGGCGCTGAACCTGCTCTCGGCGGCGGCGGTCGCGGCGGTGGCCTGCTTCATGCTCTGGCGTGCCGCGGCGACCTTCCAGCGCAGCGCCGAGCTGGGCAGCGCGGCGGCCACGCCGCTTCAGACGCCGATCTGGATTCCGCAGCTGGCATGGGTCCTGGGGCTCGGCTTCTTCGCCGCGGTGGCGGTGATGCTGCTGGTGCGGGCGCTGCTGGCGCTGCGCGCGCAGGGCAGCGCCGGCGTGAACGCCATGATCGGGCCGCTCTCGCTCGAGGCCGGCATCGAGGAAGAGACCGACTCGGTCGACAAGACATGAGTGCGCCGGACGGTTCGCGGCGGGTCATGGCCATGGGCCGGGCAAAACTGAAACGGACAGGACGGCCGGGAGGGCTGGCATGATCGACGCATTCGGCACAATGATCGGCTTCGGCATCCTGCTCATGGTGCTCTTTCTCGGCGTGCCCGTCGGGGCGGTGATCGTGTCGATCAGCGTGATCGGGGCATCCGTCTATATCGGCTGGCAGCCGGTGCTGGCCTTCGGCACCCAGACCTGGTCGTATCTCAACAACTTCGTGCTCACGGCGATCCCGCTTTTCATCCTGCTCGGCGAGCTTCTGCTGCGCGCCGGGCTGACCGACAAGATGTACAGCTCGCTGTCGGACTGGGTGCACCGGCTGCCGGGTCGGCTGCTGCACACCAACATCCTCGCCAGCGGCATGTTCTCGGCGGTGTCAGGCTCGTCGGTGGCCACGGCGGCCACCATCGGGACGGTCGCCCTCGGCGATTTCCGCAAGCGCGGCTACAATGAGCGCCTTGTGCTCGGCACCGTGGCGGCGGGGGCGACGCTCGGGATCCTGATCCCGCCCAGCATCAACCTGATCATCTACGGCGCGATGACGAACAGCTCGATCGGCCAGCTCTTCATGGCCGGGCTGATTCCGGGGCTGATCCTGATCGTCGTGTTCATGCTGGCGGTGATGGTCATCTCGATGGTCCGCCCCGAGGTCGTGGGCGACTCCGGCGAACAGCCCCCCCTGCGCGAGCGGTTGCGCAAGCTGCGCTTCCTGCTTCCGCCGGCCGGGATCTTTCTTCTGGTGATGCTGACGATCTATCTCGGCTGGGGCACTCCGACGGAGGCGGCCGCGGTAGGGGTGGTGCTGGCGGCGGCGTTCGCGGCGGCGAATGGCCGGCTGAACTTCGACTATCTGCACCGGGTCTTCCTGTCGACGGTCCGGCTCAACGCGATGATCCTCTTCATCCTGTCCTCGGCGCTCTACATGAATTTCGTGCTGGGTTTTCTCGGCGTGCCGCGGGCGATGACGAATTTCGTCGCCGATCTGGGGCTGACCGCTTTCCAGACGATCCTGGTGCTCGTGGTGTTCTATTTCATCCTCGGCCTCTTCATGGAGGCGCTGGCGATGATGGTGGCGACGATCCCGATCGTCTTTCCGCTGATCACCTTTCTCGGGATCGACCCGATATGGTTCGGCATCTTCCTCGTTCTGATGATGGAGATGGCGCTGATCACCCCGCCGATGGGGCTCAACCTCTACGTGGTGCAGGGAGTGCGCGGGCGCGGTCCGATCACGGATGTGTTCATGGGCGTGCTGCCCTTCATCCTCGCCCTTTTCGCAATGGTGGCGCTGATCCTGGCCGTGCCCGACGTGGTCACCTGGCTGCCCTCGATCATGTTCTAGAGCGTGTCGCGGTTAATCGGCCTCATAGCCTGCTGCCTTGAAGAAATTGTAGCACTCCTCGTCTGAGAACAGGTCGCAGACCTGGCCGACGGCTGCCCAGAGTTGATCGTAGGTTC
>PUKW01000328.1 GCA_003550665.1 Paracoccaceae bacterium
GCCGCCCGCACCCCGATCGCAAGCACCGCGCCGAGCGCGCCGATGGCGACATGCGCGCTGCCCATCAGCATCAGCACGACCCCGACCCCGGCCATGCCCACAAGCGCCATGATGCCGTGATCGCGCCAGTAGCGGCCGCGATCGGAGGCGATCTCGCGGCGCAGCTTCTCGCCCCGCTCGAGCTCCGGCTCAGCCATGCGCCGCCTCCGCCCGCGCCGCGCGCAGGTTCTCGGCCAGAAGCTCCATCGCCGCCATGCGCACTGCCACCCCCATCTCGACCTGTTCCTGGATCACGGAGCGGTTGATGTCGTCGGCCAGGGTGCCGTCGATCTCGACGCCGCGATTCATCGGGCCGGGATGCATCACGATGGCGTCGGGCTTTGCATGGGCGAGCTTGTCGGAATCGAGGCCGAAACGGTGATAATATTCGCGCTCGGAAGGGACGAAGCCGCCATCCATGCGCTCGCGCTGCAGCCGCAGCATCATCACCACATCGGCATCCGCCAGCCCGGCGCGCATGTCGTCGGTCACCTCGACGCCGAGCTCGGCGGCGGCGGCGGGCATCAACGTGGGCGGGCCGACGAGGCGGATGCGGTTCTCCATCTTGCCCAGAAGCCAGATATTGGAGCGCGCCACCCGGCTGTGGGCGATGTCGCCGCAGATCGCCACGGTGAGCCGGTGCAGCCGCCCCTTGGCGCGGCGGATCGTGAGCGCGTCGAGCAGCGCCTGGGTCGGGTGTTCGTGGCGCCCGTCGCCGGCGTTGAGCACCGCGCAGGTAACCTTCTGCGCCAGCAGGTCCACCGCGCCGGAGTTCGGGTGCCGCACCACCAGCAGATCCGGGTGCATCGCGTTGAGGGTCATCGCCGTGTCGATCAGCGTCTCGCCCTTGTTCAGGCTCGAGGCCCGCATCGCCATGTTCATCACGTCGGCCCCGAGCCGCTTGCCGGCGAGCTCGAAACTCGCCTGGGTGCGGGTCGACGGCTCGAAAAACATGTTGACCTGGGTCATTCCCGCAAGGCTGTCGGCATGTTTCGCCGCGCCGCGATTGAAGGCGACGTAGCGGTCCGCGCGGTCGAGCAGGGCGGTGATCTCGGCGGGGGCGAGAGGCTCGATTCCCAGAAGATGCTGCGCACGAAACGTCATTCTGCCTCCCGGACCGGCTCGCGCGTTATAGAAATCCCGCGCCCGCGCCACAAGGGCGCTTTACCCGGCGCGGGCGCGTCCCTACCTTGCCGCCATGCTGGACGAGCTCGATCCCGACGCGGCGCGCGCGATGCTTGAGTGGCAGCTCGAGATGGGCGCCGACGAGGCGATCGGCGACGTGCCGGTGGACCGTTTTGCCGCCGCCGAAGCCGCCCCGGCCGCCGCCCCCGTTTCGCCCGCCGCTGCGGCGGCGCCCGCCGAGGCGCCGGAGCTTGACCCCGTCGCCGTTGCGCGCGCGGCGGCGGCCGGTGCGGGGGAGCTCGCCGCGCTCAACGCCGCGCTTGCCGCCTTTGAGCACTGCGATCTGCGCAAGGGCGCGCGCCATACAGTCTTTGCCGACGGCAACCCGCAGGCGCGGGTGATGATCATCGGCGAGGCGCCGGGGCGCGAGGAGGATCGCGCGGGGCTGCCCTTCGTGGGCCGCGCGGGGCAACTCCTCGACCGGATGTTCGCGGCCATCGCCATGGCCCGCGACGCCCCCGACCCGGCGCGCGCGCTCTACATCACCAACATCCTGCCCTGGCGCCCGCCGCAGAATCGCAAGCCCGAGCGCGCCGAGATCGCGATGCTGATGCCCTTCATGGAGCGCCATGTCGAGCTTGCCGGTCCCGATATCATCGTGCTGATGGGCAACACGCCTTGCGCCGGCCTCCTCGGGCGCGAGGGGATCACGCGGATGCGCGGGCAGTGGATGTGCGCGCTGGAGCGGCCCGTCCTGCCGATGTTTCACCCCGCCTATCTGCTGCGCAACCCGGCCGCCAAGCGCGAGGCCTGGGCCGATCTCCTGGCGCTGCAGGACCAGCTCAGGAGTCCCGCATGAGCCGCATCGACGACGCCCGCGATTTCATCCCCGCCCGCATCGCCGTGCTCACCGTCTCCGACAGCCGCAGGGCGGGCGATGACCGCTCCGGCGACACGCTCGCCGCGCGCATCACCGAGGCGGGCCATACCCTCGCCGCGCGCGCCCTGTGCCGCGACGAGCGCACCGAGATCGCCGAGCGGCTGCGCGCCTGGGCCGCCGATCCGGATATCGACGTGATCCTGTCCACCGGCGGCACCGGGCTGACCGGGCGCGACGTGACGGTGGAGGCGCATCGCGACGTCTACGACAAGGAGATCGAGGCCTTCGCCACGGTCTTTACCATGGTCTCGATGACAAAGATCGGCACCTCGGCGGTGCAGTCGCGCGCCTGCGGGGGGGTGGCGAACGGGACCTACCTGTTCGCGCTGCCGGGCAGCCCGGGTGCGTGCAAGGATGCCTGGGACGAGATCCTGCGCTGGCAGCTCGACTACCGGCACATGCCCTGCAATTTCATCGAGATCCTGCCGCGCCTCGAGGAGCATCGCCGCCGCAAGTGAGCGCGCCCGCGCGCACCCACCAGCCGGGATGCGCCGCGGCGATGGCGGCGGTCGCGGCGCGGGCGCTTGCAGCATCATTGAACAGCCCGAAACAGCTCGCCCCTGAGCCGCTCATCCGAGCGATGTGGCAGCCCGGCGCGGCGGCGAGTTCGGCGATCACCTCGGCGATCACCGGCAGCGTGGCGATGGCCGGGGCCTCGAGATCGTTGCGCATCGCCCCGATGAACGCGGCGAGCGCGTCGGCATCGTGGAGCGGTGGCAGTGTCTCGGGCATCGGTGGATTGTCGCGCCGTGCCAGCGCGCGAAACACCGCGCCGGTCGGGCACGCCGCGCCCGGATTGACGAGCACGAGCGGCGCGGCGGGCAGCGCGACCGGCTCGAGAATGTCGCCGATGCCGCGCATCCGGCAGGCGCGCCCGTCGAGGCAGACCGGCACATCCGCGCCGAGCGCCGTCACCGCCGCGCGGTCCGGCAGGGGCTGGCCGTGCAGCCGCGCCAGCGCCCGAAGCGCGGCCGCCGCATCCGCCGAGCCGCCGCCGAGCCCCGCCGCGGCGGGCAGCTGCTTGTCGAGGGTGAAGGCGGCCGGCGGCCCCATGAGCGCTGCCGCGCGCAGCACGAGGTTGTCGGGCCCGGTCGGCACATCCGCCGCTATCGGCCCCGTCACAGTGAGCGAACTCTGCGACGCTGGCGCTGCGCGCAGGCTGTCGCCGATATCGGCGAAGGCCACGAGGCTGTCGAGCAGGTGATAGCCGTCACCGCGCCGGCCGGTGACGTGCAGGGTCAGGTTGATCTTGGCCGGCGCGAAGACCTCAGCCGCCACTGTCCGCCTCGCGCCAGGCGGGGGACTCACCCTCCTCGTCGAGCACCATGTCGAGCCCGATATCGAGCTTGCGGCGGATGCGCTCGGCCTCGTCGGGCTCGGGATCGAAGGAGAGCGCGCGGCGCCACTGGAACTCGGCCTCGCGCTCGCGCCCGACCGCCCAGTAGACATCGCCGAGATGGTCGTTGACGATCGGATCGTCGGGCATCAGCTCGGCGGCGCGCTCCATGTAGGGCAGCGCCTCCTCGGGCTCGCCCAGCTTGAACAGCACCCAGCCCAGCGAGTCGGTGATGTAGCCGCTGTCGGGGCGGGCCTCGTGGGCGGTCTCGATCATCGCGCGCGCCTCCTCGAGGTCGCGGCCCTTCTCGACGAGCGAATAGCCGAGATAGTTGAGCACGTCGGGCTGATCGGGCTCGAGTTCGAGCGCCTTGCGGAAATCGGCTTCGGCCGCGTCCCAGCGATCACCGCGCTCATGCGTGATGGCGCGGGTGTAGAACACCACCCAGTGCCGCCGGTCGGGCGAGGCGATGCGATCGATTGCCCGGTCATAGGCGGCGCTCGCGTCGTCCCAGCGCTCCTCGCGGCGCAGGATGTCGCCGCGCGCCTCGTGCACCGCGCTGATTTCGTCATGCGTTTCGGCCAGCTCGTCGAGCAGCTCGAGCGCCGCGTCGAGATCGCCGCCGCGATGCAGCGCCTCGGCGCGGCCGATCTCGGCGATATGGTAGGAGGGGTGATCCGAGGTCACCCGCGCGAAGGCCTCAGCGGCGAGGTCGTGGCGATCGATCCCGGAGAGAAGCTGCGCCGTGGCCATCAGCGCATCGGCGTGATCCGGGCGCAGATACTCGGCCACGCGCATGTAGAGCAGCACCTCCTGGGGCTCGAGCTCGCGCTCGAGCGCGGTGGCCACGTCGAAGAACGCCTCGGCGGCGCCGTCGATCGGGTGCTCGAGCATGTCGAAGGATATGGGCTCGCCGGCGTCGAGCCGGGCCGTGAGCGCGCCGACCTCGGGCGGGGCATCGGCGCCGAAATTGCGGTCCAGAAGCTCGATCGCCTCCTCGCCGCGGTCGCGCGCGCCGAGCACCTTCGCATGGGCGATGATGGCGCGCGGCGTGAAATGCAGCGGATCGTCGTCACCGCCGGACATGAGCGCATCCGCGGCCTCGAAATCGCCCTCCAGCGCATGTGCGAGCGCCGCGTGGTAGTCGGCGATCTGGCCTAATCCGCGCTCCGAGAGCTGTTCGAACGCCGCATGCGCCGCATCCGTGCGCCCCGCACCCAGATGCGCCCAGCCCGAGACCAGCCCGTCGATCACCGGCAGGATTCCGCCGTCGCCCTCGAGCAGGTCGATCGCTGCGTCGTAATCCTCGGCGTCGAGCCGCTCCACCAGCCGCGCCATGCGCGCAGCGCTGCTGTCCCGGTCCGCCTGTGCGAGCCTTTCGGCCATCGCGATCGTTGCGTCCATGTCGCCCATGGCGAGATGCGCGGCGGCGGCGTTCTCCATCGCGCGCGGCGCCTGCTCGTCGAGGTCGAGGACCTCCTCGTAATACTCTGCGGCCGCGATGTAATCGCGCTCGGAGAAGGCAGTCTTCGCGGAGAGATAGGCCCCGGTCAGCCCATCCTGCGCCGCCGCGGGGGCTGCGAGGGCGGAGATGAGCAGGGCGGCGCAGATCGTCAGGCGGGGTCGAGATGCGGTCACGGGGCGCGGTCCCTATAAGAGGTGCCTGCGGACGGTAGTGCGGCGCAGCCGGCAAGGCAATGCGCCGCATGCGCCGGATCGGTCACGCTTGTCGTGAGCAGACGGCTCACATGTTGGGATAGTTCGGCCCGTCCCCGCCCTGCGGCGTGACCCAGTCGATGTTCTGGCTGGGATCCTTGATGTCGCAGGTCTTGCAGTGCACGCAGTTCTGGAAGTTGATCACGAAGCGCGGTTTCTTGCCCGCCTCCTCAACCACCTCGTAGACCCCGGCGGGGCAGTAGCGCTGCGCGGGTTCGGCATATTCGGGCAGGTTCACCCGGATCGGCACGCTGTCGTCGCGCAGCGTCAGGTGGCAGGGCTGGCTTTCCTCGTGATTGGTGAAGGACTGCGCCACATTGGTGAGCCGGTCGAAGGAGAGCTTGCCGTCGGGTCTGGGGTAGTCGATCGGGGCGTGATCGGCGGCCTTGCCGGTGGCTTCGGCGTCGGATTTGCCATGCGCCATCGTGCCCAGCGGGTTCAGCCCGGTCAGGTTGGCGGCCCACATGTCGATCCCGCCGAGGCCGAGCGCCGCCAGCGTGCCGTATTTCGACCACAGCGGCTTGACGTTGCGCACCCGCTTGAGGTCGCGCCCCACCGGCCCCTCGCGCAGCGCGGTCTCATACTCGGCGAGCTCGTCGCCCGACCGCCCGGCCGCGATCGCCTCGACGGCGGCGTCGGCGGCGGCGATGCCCGAGAGCATGGCGTTGTGATTGCCCTTGATGCGCGGCACGTTCACGAGCCCGGCCGAGCAGCCCAGCAGCGCCCCGCCGGGGAACGCGACCTTCGGGATCGACTGCCAGCCGCCCTCGCTGATGGCGCGCGCCCCGTAGGCGACGCGCTTGCCGCCCTTGAGCAGCTCCGCGATCATCGGATGATGCTTGAAGCGCTGAAATTCCATATAGGGGTGCAGATACGGGTTGGCGTAGTTCAGATGCACCACGAAGCCGAGATAAAGCTGTTTGTTCTCGGCGTGATAGCCGAAGCTTCCGCCGCCGGCGTTGCGCCCCAGCGGCCAGCCCGTCGTGTGCAGCACCGCGCCCTCGTTGTGCTTGTCCGGGTCGATCTCCCAGATCTCCTTCATGCCGAGGCCGAATTTCTGCGGATCCTTGCCGGCCGCGAGGTCGAATGCCTGCATCACCTGCTTGGAAAGCGAGCCATGCGCGCCCTCCGACAGGAACACGTATTTGCCGTGCAGCTCCATGCCCGGCTCGTAGGCGGGGCCGGGGGTGCCATCGGCGGCGCGGCCGAACTCGCCGGCGACGACGCCCTTGACGCGCCCGTCCTCGCCCCGGACGAGCTCGGAGCAGGACATCCCCGCGAACACCTCGACGCCGAGCGCCTCGGCCTGCTCGGCCATCCAGCGGCAGACATTGCCCATCGAGACGATGTAGCAGCCGTGATTGCTCATCAGCGGCGGCATCAGGCTCGTGGGAACGCGCATCGCGCCGCCCGCGCCGAGCATGTAGAAGCGGTCCTGCGTCACCGGGACGGAGATCGGCGCACCGCGCTCGCGCCAGTCCGGCAGAAGCGCGTCGAGCCCGGCCGGGTCCAGCACCGCGCCCGACAGGATGTGCGCGCCGACCTCGGAGCCCTTCTCGAGCACCACCACCTCGAGATCGGGCGCCTGCTGCTTGAGCCGGATCGCGGCGGACAGCCCGGCCGGCCCCGCCCCCACGATCACCACATCGTATTCCATCGACTCGCGCTCGGTCTCGCTCATGGTCGCTCCTGTGTCCGGGCCCGGACGCGCCCGTGCCTGCAGCCTTTCAGCTAGCGCATGGGGTCGGGCAGGGTCAATCGCGCGCGGGGTGGGCGAATCCGCGCGCGGCCCCTTGCAATCGCCGCGCCCGTGATATCACCTTGAGAGTGGACGAGGCGGCGCGCGCGGGACTGCACGCGCGCGGATCACGGGTTGACAGGAAAGTTCTGGCGGCAGGCATGGAAAAGGTACCGATCACCCGCGCGGGCCACGCCGCGCTCGACGCGGAGCTCAAGAAGCTGAAATCCGAGGAGCGCCCGGCGGTGATCCGGGCGATAGCGGAGGCGCGCGAGCATGGCGATCTGTCGGAAAACGCCGAGTATCACGCCGCGCGCGAGAAGCAGAGCTTCATCGAGGGGCGCATCAAGGAGCTCGAGGGGCTGCTCGGCCGCGCCGAAGTGATCGATCCGTCGAAACTCTCCGGCGCTATCAAGTTCGGCGCCACGGTGCAGCTCGTGGATGAGGGCACCGACGAGGAGAAGACCTATCAGATCGTCGGCGAGCCCGAGGCCGATATCGAGCAGGGCCTGCTCAACGTGAAATCGCCGCTCGCGCGCGCGCTGATCGGCAAGGAGGAAGGCGACAGCGTCGAGGTGCGCACGCCGGGCGGACAGAAAAGTTACGAGGTCGTCAGCATCGCCTATCGCTGACGCGCCCCGGGATGCGGAGATGCGATGACATTCGATCGCGGTGAAGGCCCGACGGCAGGCTGGCGCGGCATGGTCCGCGTCGGGGGCGGGCCGTCCCGCCCGGCGCGCATGGGCGCAGTGCTGCTCCTGATCTGGATCGTGATTGCGGTCACGGTCGTGTTCAACGTCCCGCCGGTGCTGCGCGATCTCGTGATGCTGCTGGCGATCACGGCGCTGGGCGGGGCGCTGGCCTGGGGGGCGGCGCGCGCGCTCGCCGAGCGCAACGCGCTCGCGGCTCGGATCGAAACCCTCGAAGCGCAGCTCGCCGCCGAGCGCCGCCCCGATCGCAAGGCCGCCCCCGAAAGCGTGCCCGAGCGCGCGCCCGAACCCGTCCCGGACACCGCGCAGCCCGAAGGGCCCGGCTCGCCGCTCGACATGATCGACACGCCGCTTGCCGCCGCTTCCGATGATCGCGCGCCCGGCACCGGTGCGGCGCCGGACGCGCCGCGCGAGGCGGCGGCGCCGTTCCCGGCCCGGCCCGCTGCCGCGAACCGCCGCAAGGCGCGCGTCGAGCCGAAGGCCCCCGCCGCGCAGCCGAAACCGGCATCGCCGCCCGGCAAGCCGCCCGCGCAGGACCCGGCCGCCCGGGAACCGGCCCCCGAACGCGATGCGCCCTGGCCCGAATCGCCGCAAGCTGATGCCACCGCATCCGCATCCGCCGACGCCGCGCCGGACGCGCCCGGCGCGGGCGAATCGCCCACCCCGCCGCGCTCCGATGATCCCGAGCCGGCCGCCGCGCCGCCGCGCACCGCACCGGCGCCGGCGGACCCCGCCCCGGCCCCGTCGCTCGCGACGGAAGACTATATCCGCGCGCTCGATTTTCCCGAGACCGCCGACGATACGGAGGGGTTCCGCGCCCTGCGCCTTGCGCTGCGCGATCCGCAGGCCGCGCCGCTCGTGCGCGCGGGGCAGGACGTGCTCACCCTGCTGAGCGAGGACGGCATCTACATGGAGGACCTCGCCCGGGACTATGCCCGCCCGCAGCTCTGGCGCAGCTTTGCCGAGGGCGCGCGCGGCGGCGCGGTGAGCGGGCTCGGCGGGATCAGCGACCGCGACACCCTCGCGCGGGTGCGCGAGCGGATGCGCTCGGACGCGGTGTTTCGCGATGTGGCGCATCACTTCCTGCGCCAGTTCGAGCGCGGCCTCGCCGGGGTCGCGCGCCATGCCGGCGATGACGACCTCGCCCGCATCGGCGAGACCCGCAGCGCGCGCGCCTTCGTGCTGCTCGGTCAGGTCACCGGGATGTTCGACTGACCGCGCCGGGGTTTGCATTCCCCGCCGGGCGCCCTTAGAGCGGTCGTGCAAGAGCGCGACCCGGTCTTGCGCTCCTCGAACATGCGACTTCAGAAGGCTGGAGCGCGGCGTGAGACTGCAGATGAACGCGCCGCGCCCCGGGCCGCCGTCAGGAGGCATCACGACCGCATGAGCACCCCGACCAAAAGCGCCTATTGGCAGGGTCTGCGCGACGGCGCGCCCTTCATCCTCGTCGTGACGCCCTTCGCGATGCTGTTCGGCGTCTCGGCGAGCGAGGCGGGGCTGCCGCTGGCGGAGGTGATGAGCTTCTCGTTTCTCGTCATCGCGGGCGCGGCGCAGTTCGCGGCGCTGCAGATGATGACGGAAAACGCGCCGGTGCTGGTGGTGCTGGCGACGGCGCTCGCGGTGAATCTGCGCATGGCGATGTATTCCGCCGCGCTGACGCCGCATCTGGGCCATGCGCCGCTCTGGAAGCGCGCGGTGATGGCGTATTTCATCGTCGATCAGACCTACGCGCTGAGCACCCTGCGCTATGAGCGCGAGCCGGCGCTGTCCCTGTCAGCACGGGTTGCGTATTTTGCGGGCACGGCGTCGCCGGTCTGCCTGCCCTGGTATGCGGCGACATGGGTCGGCGCCGAGGTGGGCGCGCGCATCCCGCCCGAATTCGCGCTCGACTTCGCGCTGCCGATCACCTTCCTCGCGATGATCGCGCCGATGCTGCGCACCGCCGCGCATGTCGCCGCGGCGCTGACCTCGATCCTGCTCGCGCTCGGGCTCGCCTTCCTGCCCTACAACATGGGGCTGATGACCGCCGCGCTCGCCGCGCTGATCGTCGGCGCGCAGGTCGAGCTGTGGCAGACGCGGCGGCGGGCGCGCGCGTCATGAGCTATACGGGCGCGGAAACCTGGGCGATCATCGTGCTGCTCGGGATCGGGACGTTCCTGATCCGGTTCTCGTTTCTGGGGATGATCGGCGATCGCGCGCTGCCCGAATGGGTGCTGCGGCACCTGCGCTACACGCCGGTGGCGGTGCTGCCGGGGCTCGTGGCGCCGCTGGTGCTGTGGCCCGAGGCGACGGGCGGCGATCCGGACGCGCCGCGGCTTGCGGCCGCCGCTGTCACGGTCGCACTCGGCGTGGGCACGAAGAACGTGCTCGTCTCGATCTGCGGCGGCGCCGGCACGCTCTACCTCGTGCAGTACCTGACCGGCTGAACGTTCAGGAATTCACCAGCGCGAGGAAGATCAGGATCCCGATGCTGATCGCCGCACCCCAGACCGTGAAGCGGATGAAGCCCTCGAAAGTGCGCTCATGATCGCTGATATCCATCTGTCCGGGCACGTGCTCGCTCTCCTGATCCTGCTCTTTCTTCTTGGCCATGTGACGCTCCTTGGTGCCTGATCGCCTTTCGTGATCGCTTAGCGCATCCGCGCCGGGCTGTCACGACCCTGCTGCGGTGCGTTGCCACACCCAGGCGCCGTCATCGCGGTGCGCGCGCGCCACCCGCCCGGTGCGGTGCAGGTGATTGAGATGCGCCACCGATTCGACGAGCGCGAGGCCGTAGGTGCTCGCATCGATCCGGCGCTTGAACAGCGGCTCGAAGCATTCCGCCGCGCTGCGCGGACGGTCGAGATGCTCGAGCAGCCGCTCCAGCGCGTGGTGGTGGTTGTCGATCTTCTGGCGCAGCCGCAGCGGCAGCCCCGTGAAGGGCAGCTTGTGCCCCGGCAGCACGAGATGCTCCGGCCGCGCCAGCGGTTCCAGCCGGCCGCAGGCCTCGAGCCACTCCGCGACCGGGTCGGCCTCGGGCTCGGTGGCGTAAACGCCGAGATTGGGCGAGATCCCGGGCAGGAGCTGATCGCCGCCGAGGACGAGCTCGTCGTCACGGCTCCAGAAGGTCGCATGCTCGGGCGCGTGGCCGGCGCCGACATGCACGTCCCAGTCGCGCCCGCCCATGCGCATCACATCGCCCTGCGCGATCCGGCGAAAGCCGAGCGGCAGCGGCGCGACCACATCGGCGAAGTTGAACGGCCGCCCCTCGGCGCGGCGCGCGTATTCCGCCTCCTCCATCCCCGCCGCGCGCCAGAAGGCGAGGGTCTCGGGGCGCGGGCGGTCCTGCTCATCGAGGGTGAGCATCCGCGCGAAGAGCCAGGCGGTGCGGGTGGTCCACAGCTCGGCGCCATGCGCGCTCTGGAACCACCCCGCGAGGCCGATATGGTCGGGGTGGTGATGCGTGACGACGACGCGGGTGACGGGCTTACCGTTGAGCGGCCCGTCGAGGAGCTGCGCCCAGATCGCGCGGCCGCGCCGGCTCGCCATGCCGGTGTCGATCAGCGTCCAGCCGTCGCCTTCGTCGAGCGCATAAACATTGACGTGATCGAGCGCCGTGGGCAGCGGCAGCCGCAGCCAGAAGACCCCCTCGGCGATCCGCGTCGCCGCCCCGGCGGCGGGCGGCGCAGGCCAGGGATGGCGGATGCCCTCGGGTGCTGCGTCCGTCATGGGGCGAGATCCTCCTGCGACAGCGCGTAGAGGTCGCTCGACCCGGCCCGCGCGGCGGCGAAAAGGGCGGCGTGTTCGGGCAGGATGCGGCGGATGAAGACCTGCGCGAGTGCGGTGCGCGGCCCGCCCCCCTCGGCGCGGGCGGCGCGCAGATGCGCCTGCGCGCCGAGCACCCGCGCGAAGCCGCGCAGATAGGGCACGGCGCCGGCGAAGCGCTCCACCGGTTCCTGTGCTGCCATCCACTCCGTCGTCTCGCGCAGGGTCTCCGCGGCCGACCAGACGGCGCCGGCAAGCTCAGGCAGGTCGGGGCGCGCCGCCTCGGCATCGGCCTCGATCTCGTCGATGAGCCGGAACGCCGCCTCGCCGCCATCGGCCATCTTGCGCCCGACGAGGTCCATCGCCTGGATGCCGTTGGTGCCCTCGTAGATCGCCGTGACCCGCACATCGCGCAGATACTGCGCCGCGCCCGTTTCCTCGACATAGCCCATGCCGCCGAAGATCTGGATGCCGCCCGAGGCGACCTCGATGCCGATATCCGTGCCATGCGCCTTCGAGATCGGCGTGAGCAGGGCTGCGCGCGCCGCCCAGCCGGGCGCGCCCGTCGCCTGCGCCATGTCGGTCGCCACCGCATTGGACAGCGCGATCGCGCGAACGGCGAAGATCTCGGCGCGCATCCCGGCGAGCATGCGGCGCACATCGGCGTGATCGACGATGGTGCCGGGCCCGGTGACGGGCGTGCGCCCCTGCACCCGCTCGCGCGCAAAGGCAAGCGCGTGCTGATACGCCCCCTCGGCCGCGCCGATGCCCTGCACGCCGACGCCGAGGCGCGCGTTGTTCATCATCGTGAACATCGCCGCGAGCCCCTTTTGCGGCTCGCCGATCATCCAGCCCGTCGCGCCGTCATAGCTCATCACGCAGGTCGGCGAGCCATGCAGGCCGAGCTTCTCCTCGATCGACACGACGCCGAGCGCGTTGGCCGCCCCTGGCGCGCCATCTTCGTCCGGCAGGTATTTGGGCACCAGAAACAGGCTGATCCCCCGGGTGCCCGCCGGCGCATCGGGCAGCCGGGCGAGCACCAGATGGCACACATTGGCGACGAAATCCGCGTCGCCCCAGGAGATCCAGACCTTCTGGCCGGTGATCGCATAAGTGCCGTCGCCGTTGGGAGCGGCTCTCGTCGCGACGGCGCCGACATCGCTGCCCGCCTGCGGCTCGGACAGGTTCATCGTGCCGGACCAGTCGCCCGCTATCAGCTTCGGCAGGTAGAGCGCCTTGACGTGATCGTCGGCGTGATGCGCGAGCGCCTCGATCTGGCCCTGGGTGAGCAGCGGCGAGAGCTGCAGCGACAGGCATGCTGCCGACATCATGTCGTTGACCGCCGTGGTCAGCGTCTGCGGCAACCCCATCCCGCCATGCGCCGGGTCCGCCGAAATCCCGATCCAGCCGCCCTCGGCGATGGCGCGGTAGCCCCCGGCGAAGCCCGGCGTCGTGCGCACCGCGCCGTTCTCGAGCCGGGCGGGATCGGTGTCCCCGGCACGCTGCAGCGGCGCGAGCACCTCCTCGCACAGCCGCCCGGCCTCCGTCAGGATCGCGTCGGTGACGTCGGGCGTGGCTTCTGCAAAACGCTCTGTCGCCGTGACGCTGGCGAAATCGACGACATGGTCGAGCAGGAAACGGAAATCGCGAAGCGGGGCGCGATAGGGCATGGGCTCCTCCTGCGCACTGGCGCCGGCGGCGCGGCTGTGGCATCTCCCCCCTAGCGTAACCCGCCGATCAGCGCCAGCAACCGCAACGCCGCGTCCGTATGACCCAGACCGTCACCCTGCCGCCCGACCCGGAGGGCATCGCGCGCGCTGCGGCCCTCCTGCGCGCGGGTGACCTCGTGGCCTTTCCGACCGAGACGGTCTACGGGCTCGGCGCCGATGCGGGCGACGACGCGGCCGTCGCGCGGATTTTCGCGGCCAAGGAGCGCCCGCGTTTCAACCCGCTCATCGCGCATCTGCCCGACGCCTCCTCCGCCGCCGATATTGGCGCGATGGACGAAGCCGCCGCGCGGCTCGCCGCGGCGTTCTGGCCCGGCCCGCTCACGCTGGTGGTCGCACTGCAGGCGGGGGCGCGGATTTCGCAGCTGGTGACGGCGGGGCTCGCGACAGTGGCGCTGCGCGTGCCGGCGCATCCGGTGGCGCGTGATCTGCTCGCGGCGTTCGGCGGCCCGCTCGCCGCGCCGTCGGCGAATCCCTCGGGCCGGGTCAGCCCGACGACCGCGGCGCATGTCCGCGACGGGCTCGACGGGCGCATCGCGGCGGTGATTGATGGCGGGGCCTGCGCGGTCGGCGTCGAGTCGACGATCGTGGCCACGGATGGCGGGCGGGCGCGGCTGCTGCGCCCGGGCGGGCTGCCGGCGGAGGCGATCGCGGAGTGCCTCGGCGCCCCGCTGCCCACCGAGGCGCCGGGGCAGGTGCCCGCCGCGCCCGGACAGCTCGCCTCGCATTACGCCCCCGGCGCGCGGCTGCGCCTCGATGCGCGCGCGCCCGAGTCCGGCGAGGTCTGGATCGGATTCGGGCCGGGCTGCGCCGGCGCGGCGTTCAATCTTTCGCCCGCGGGCGACATGGTCGAGGCGGCGGCCAATCTCTTCGCGATGCTGCGCGCGGCGGATGCGCGGGCGGGGCCGCAGGGCCGGATCGCCGCCGCGCCGGTGCCCGAGCGCGGCCTCGGACACGCGATCAATGACCGCCTCGCGCGCGCTGCCGCGCCGCGCCCATGACCCGTGTTGCGCGAAATTGGACCCCGGCCGCGCCTCTCCGCGGAGCTACTCGAAAGACTGGCGGGCGGAGCTTGAACGCGACTGAAGGCGACGCTCTAACCTTTTTGAAGTCGCATGCTCAAAGAGCGCAAAACCGGTCCCCACTTTTGCGCAACAGGCTCTAGGCGCGCCCGGCGCTCGCCGACAGGCCTAGCGGGCTGACCCCGAGCGATTCGAGCGCGCGCTCCCATTTGCCGTCGTCATCCGCGCCGAAGACGATCTCCGGGCTCGCCTCGCAGCTCAGCCAGCCATTGGCCTGGAACTCGCCCTCGAGTTGATCCGGCCCCCATCCGGCATAGCCGAGTGCGAGCAGCGACTGCGTCGGGCCGTCGCCGCGCGCGATGTCCTCGAGGATATCGAGCGTCGCGGTCATGCCGAAGCGCTCATCCACGCGCAGCGTCGACTCCGGCGCGCTGTAATCGCCCGAATGCAGCACGAAGCCGCGGCCATGCTCGACGGGTCCGCCGAGATGCACGCGGATGTCGCGCCGCGCATCCGCGGCGGGTTCGATCGAGAGCTGTTCGAGCAGGTCGTCAAAGCTCAGATCGGGCAGCGGCTTGTTGACCATCAACCCCATCGCGCCCTCTGCCGAATGCGCGCACACGAAGATCAGCGCGCGCTCGAAGCGCGGATCGCCCATCCCCGGCATCGCGATCAGGAGCTTGCCGCTCAGATCCATCGCCCCGACTCCCTCTGGCCCTGCCGATGATGTGGCCTTTGTGGCGCCGAGCGCAAGTGCCGGCACCGCGGCCCGCCGCTGTCCGGATTGTGATTTCCCACCCGGACCGCTGCCGATATTGTCGCGCCATGATCCGCACCCCGCTCCTGACCTGCGCCGCGCTCGCGCTCTGCGCGCCCCTCCTCGCCCCCGAGCCCGCCGCGGGCCAGGGCATCCGCGCCGAGGATGTCGTCACCGCCGAGCTGCGCCCGGGCTGGCGCACCGGGTCGGGCACCCAGATGGCCGCGCTTCATATCGAGCTGGCGCCGGACTGGATGACCTACTGGCGCAAGCCCGGCATCGCCGGCATCGCGCCGCGGTTCGACTGGTCCGGCTCGCGCAATCTTGCGGCCGCGCAGGTGCACTGGCCGCGACCGCGCATCTTCGATCAGCAGGGGTATCGCAGCATCGGCTATGATGGAACGCTGGTGCTGCCGCTCGAGATCACGCCGCAAGCCGACGGCCCTATCAGCGCCCGGCTCAGCGTCGCGATCGGGGTGTGCCGGGAGATCTGCATTCCGCTCACGCTGGAAGTCGAGGCCGAAATGCCCGACATGGACGTCGCCGATCCGATGATCGAGGCGGCGCTCGCGCGCCAGCCGGTCGACGCCGAGGCCGGCGAGGTGACCGACCATGCATGCGAGATCTCGGCCGGCGAGGACGCGCTCGAGGTTGCGGCCTCCATCGAGATGCCGGCGCTCGACGGCGAGGAGATCGCGGTGTTCGAGTATGGCGATTCGCGCGTCGCGATGTCGGAAAGCGTGACCCGGCGCGAGGGCGATCGGCTCTTCGCGCGGTCAACCGCGCGCACAATGGGCGGGGCGCCCTCCGCGCTGGACCGGTCCGATCTGCGCATCACGGTGCTTGGCGACACAAGCGCCGTGGAGATCGAGGGCTGTCCGCGCGGCCGGTGAGCCTCAGCGCACCCGGCTGACGACCTGCACGGCGAGGTCGTGCAGCATCTCCTGCAGCGGTCCGCGCGGAAGCACGGCGATGGCCGTCCGCGCCGTGTTGGCCCAGTCCAGCGCGTCGGCGCGCACCGTTTCGAGGGCGCCGTGCCGGCCCAGGATGGCAAGCGCGGTGTCCAGATCGCCGTCGCGCTGTTCGCCGCGCTCGATGGTGCGCTGCCAGAAGGCGCGCTCGCCGTCATCGGCGGCGGACAGCGCCTTGATGACCGGCAGCGTCAGCTTGCGCTCGCGGAAATCGTCACCGACATTCTTGCCGATCTTGCCGCTCGCGCCGCCATAATCGAGCAGGTCGTCCACGATCTGGAAACTCACCCCGAGCGCATCACCATACCGGTGCAGCGCACGCACCTGCTCGTCGGAGGCCTCGGCCAGAACGCCGCCCACCTCGCAGGCCGCCGCAAACAGCGCCGCCGTCTTGCCGCGCACGATTCGGAAATAGGTTTCTTCGTCGGTGCCCAGATTGCGCGCCGTCGACAGCTGAAGCACCTCGCCCTCGGCGATGGTGGCCGCGGCATCGGAGAGGATGTCGAGCACCCGCAGCGACCCGGCGCCGACCATCAACTGAAAGGCGCGCGCGAAGAGATAATCGCCGACAAGCACCGAGGACTTGTTGTCCCAGAGCAGATTCGCGCTGGGCCGCCCGCGCCGACGCTCGCTCTCGTCGACGACATCGTCGTGCAGGAGCGTGGCCGTGTGGATGAATTCGACCGTCGCGGCGAGATCGACGTGATGCGTCCCGGTGTAGCCGCAGATCCGCGCGCTCGCCAGCGTGAGCAACGGGCGTAGCCGCTTGCCCCCGGCATCGACGAGATGCGCGGTGACCTCGGGGATGCGCGGCGCGTGCTCGGAGGCCATGCGCGCGCGGATCAGCACATCGACCGCGGCGATCTCCTCGGCGAGATAGGCACCCAGGCGGTCCTGCGGATTGGTTTCGGGGACGTCGAGGCTCATCACGGTCCTGTCAATTGGCTCGACACCGTCATCGGGTAGCCGCTACGACTGGGGGCATGAGAGAACTCCTTCGAACCACGGACCCCACTGTCATCGCCTTCGCGACGGCGCTTCTTGAAGGTGAGGATATAGAGGTCTTCGACGTGGACGTCCACATGAGCGTTCTCGAAGGCTCCATCGGTATCCTGCCACGGCGGCTGATGGTGCGCCAGCGCGATCACTTCCGCGCCCGCGCGATCCTCGTCGACAACGACGTGCCCATCGGTGACGACTGAACCGGAGGCAAGCGACGATCGCTTCCTCGACGGGCGGCTGCGCATCCTGCAGCCGCGCGCGGGATTTCGCGCGGCCACCGACTCGGTTCTGCTGGCGGCGGCGGTGCCGGCGCGGCCGGGGCAGGCGGTGCTGGAGCTCGGCTGCGGGGTCGGCGTGGCGAGCCTCTGCCTGAGCGCGCGCGTGCCGGAGTTGCGACTTGTCGGGGTCGAGCTGCAGGCGCTGGAGGCCGATCTCGCGCGACGAAACGCCGCGCGCAACGCGGTCGCGCTCGACGTCGTGACGGCCGATCTCGCGACGCTGCCGGCGCCGCTGCGCGCAAGGCGTTTCGACCATGTCATCGCAAATCCGCCCTACGAGCCACCCGGCTCGGGCACCGCGGCGCGCGCCGGAAATCGCGAGCGCGCGCGCCGCGAAGTCACGCCGCTGGGGCAGTGGATCGATGTCGCGCTGCGCCGGCTGAAGGATCGCGGCTGGCTGACGGTGATCGTGCGCGCCGACCGGCTTCCGGACCTGCTCGCCGCCATCGGCGCGCGCGGGGGCGCCATCGCGGTTCGCCCCGTCGCGGCGCGGCAGGGCCGGCCGGCCGGGCGTGTCCTGCTGCGGGCGCGCAAGGGCGCGCGCGGCCCGTTCCGGCTGCTCGCGCCGCTCGTGCTTCATGCGGGTGCCGGGCATGACGCCGACAGTGATGCGTACACATGCGCCGCGCGCGCGATCCTGCGCGACGGCGCGCCGATCGGCATGCCCGATTGAGCGCGCCGTCGTGATGCGCAAAATCGCGCGATGCTGTCGCGTGACACATCCACGGCGCGTGACAGGCTGCCGCTTTTGTGCTCCACTTTCCCCGATCTGATGACGGGAGGTAACCGATGTCGCTGAATTCGCATCTCCAGGAACTGCGCCGCAAGCACCAGACACTTTCGGAGCAGGTGGAGGAGGCCCAGCGCAGCCCGGCCACACGCGACTCGGAGATCGCCGAACTCAAGAAGCGCAAGCTGCGCCTCAAGGAAGAGATCGAGAGGCTTTCACAAGGCTGAAGCCCCGGCCCGCCGCGCGGACCGGGGCAAGCGTGTCAAACGACGAACTGGCCGCCATTCGCGGAAATCGTCGAGCCGGTAATGAAGCCGGCGTCGTCGGAGGCAAGGAACACCACGCAGCGCGCGATCTCCTCGGGCTCGCCGAGCCGGCCGACCGGGATCTGCCCGATGATCGCTTCGCGCACCTTTTCGGGGACAGCCATGACCATGTCGGTGGCGATGTAGCCCGGGCAGATAGCGTTGGCGGTAATCCCCTTGCCGGCACCCTCCTGCGCGAGCGTCTTGGTCAGCCCGAGATCGCCGGCCTTGGCAGCGGCGTAGTTGGCCTGGCCGAACTGGCCCTTCTGGCCGTTGATCGAGCTGATCGTGATGATCCGCCCGAAGCCGCGCTCGCGCATGCCGGGCCAGGCCGGGTGCGTCATGTTGAACACGCCGGTCAGGTTGGTGTCGATCACCTCGCGCCACTGCTCAGGCTTCATCTTGTGGAACGGCGCGTCGCGGGTGATGCCGGCATTGTTGACCAGCACGTCCACGGGGCCGAGCTCACCCTCCACCGTCTTGAGCCCCTGCACGCAGGCGTCATAGTCGGCCACCGACCATTTGTAGGTCTTGATGCCGGTCTCGTCGGTGAATGTCTTCGCGGCGTCGTCATTGCCGGCATAGTTCGCCGCGACCTGGTAGCCGGCCGCCTTGAGCGCCGTCGCGATCGCCGCGCCGATGCCGCGCGTGCCGCCGGTCACGAGTGCTGTTCGTGCCATGTGTTCTTCTCCCCCTCATGAATCGTTCCGGTAAATTCGTTGCATGTCTGCATCGGGTGGCGCAACAACCTTGCGCCACCTTGCAGCCTCAACGCTCGAGGCACATCGCCACGCCCATGCCGCCGCCGATGCACAGCGTCGCGAGCCCTTTCTTCGCGCCCGAGCGCTTCATCTCGAACAGCAGCGTGTTGAGGATGCGCGCGCCGCTCGCACCGATCGGGTGCCCGATGGCGATGGCGCCGCCATTCACGTTCACCTTCTCCGGATCCCAGCCCATGTCCTTGTTGACCGCGCAGGCCTGGGCAGCAAAGGCCTCGTTCGCTTCCACGCGATCGAGATCGGCGGCCTTCCAGCCCGCCTTTTCCAGCGCCTTGCGCGAAGCGCCGATCGGCCCCACGCCCATGATCGACGGGTCGAGCCCGGCGGTCGCGTAGGAGGCGATGCGCGCGAGCGGCTCGAGTCCGCGCTTTTCCGCCTCCTCGGCGGTCATCATCAGCACGCCGGCCGCACCGTCATTGATGCCGCTCGCGTTGCCCGCGGTCACGGTGCCGTCCTTCGTGAAAGCGGGCTTGAGCTTGGTCATGTTGTCGATGGTGGCGCCGTGGCGGATGTATTCGTCATCCTCGACGGTGATGTCGCCCTTGCGGGTCTTTACGATGAAGGGGGCGATCTCGTCGCGGAACTTGCCGGCCTTCTGCGCCGCCTCGGCCTTGTTCTGCGAGGCGAGGGCGAACTCGTCCTGCACCGCGCGGCTGATCTGCCACTTTTCGGCGACGTTCTCGGCGGTCTGGCCCATGTGGTAGCCGTTGAACGCGTCCCACAGCCCGTCGCGGATCATCGTGTCGATGAACTTCACGTCGCCCATCTTGTGGCCGGCGCGCAGATGCGCGGCATGGTTGCTCATCGACATGTTTTCCTGCCCTCCGGCCGTGACGATGGCCGCATCGCCGAGCTGGATGTGCTGGGCGCCGAGCGCCACGGAGCGCAGCCCCGAGCCGCAGACCTGGTTGATGCTCCATGCCGCGGATTCGACGGGCAGCCCGGCATTCACATGCGCCTGGCGTGCCGGGTTCATGCCCTGACCCGCCGTCAGGACCTGGCCGAGGATGGTCTCCGAGATTTCCGCCTTGTCCACGCCGGCCCGCGCGACGACGGCGTCGAGCATCGCCGCGCCGAGGTCGTGCGCAGGCGTGTTGGCGAAGCTGCCGTTGAAACTGCCCACCGGCGTACGCGCGGCGGAGACGATGACGACATTGGTCATGGCGTGCCCTTTCCCTTGACGACATGCGCGCGGGGTGCGCGCTGTTGTGGCCGCAGGATGCAGGACGGCGGGCGGGGGTCAAGGATAATGCGCGCGCCGCGGCCGCCGGCTCCGCCGATCAGGCGGAGACACGCGTGGCCGGCTGGATCCAGCCCGGGCGCAGCATCGGCGCGCCGAAGTAATAGCCCTGCAGGCAGTCCACGCCGATGCGGGTGAGGTAGTCGGCCTCGGCCGCGGTCTCCACCGACTCGGCGACGGAGAGCATGTCGAAATGGCGCGCGATCGACAGCAGTGCCTCGACTAGGACCTGGTTGTCGGGATCCTCGACGATGCCGCGCACGAACTGCCCGTCGATCTTGAGGATGTCGAAATGGAACTCGCGCAGGTAGCGAAAGGCCGTGTAGCCGGCGCCGAAATCGTCGAGCGCGAAGGCGATGCCCCAGCGTTGCAGGTCGCGCATGAAGCCGGTGACGATCTCGGGCATCTGGATCGCGGAGCTTTCCGTGATCTCGAGAATCAGGCGCTCGGCGATGGTGTCGTCGGCGCGCAGGCCGCGCCGGAGCGTGTCCATCCAGCTCGGATAGCCGATCGAGCGCGCCGACATGTTGATCGACAGGCGCAGCGCCGGCTCCTGACCGAGTGCGCGCAGCCCCATCTCGAGCGCGAGGCAGTCGAGCATGCGCCCCATCTCGTGCGTCTCGACCGTGGCGATGAAATCGCGCGCCGGGATCACGCGCCCGGTCTCGTCGAAGATGCGGATCAGGCCCTCGTGGAAGGCCGCGCAATCGGGGCGCGCGGATTGCATCACCGGCTGGAAGGCGAGCGCGGCGTTGCGCGTCTCGAGCGCGCGGCGCACGAGACGCAGCGTATCGCGATCCTGTTCGGAGATCGCCGCGGCGAGCGGGGTATCCGGCCCGTCGACGGGGCGAATCGGGGTGTCCGTCTTGACCTGCGACATTGTCCTGCCCTCTCTGACGCAGCCAATCCTGCCGCGATGACCGTTAACAGCGAGTGAACAAAATGCGAATCACCCCCTGATTGCAGTCGCGACCCTGCGGGAGAGCGGCGGGATTTACCATCGTCAAGCGCGCGCGTATAGCTCGTGGAGATCTTGGAGTGGCATCATGAGCGATCAGGGCGCGAATGCGATGTGGGGCGGGCGGTTCGCCGCCGGGCCGGACGCGATCATGGAGGCGATCAATGCCTCGATCGGGTTCGATCAGCGCCTTGCCGGGCAGGACATCACCGGCTCGCAGGCGCATGCGGCAATGCTCGCCGCCTGCGGGATCATCGCGCAGTCCGACGCCGACGCCATCGCCGACGGGCTCGACCGGGTGCGCGCGGACATCGATGCCGGGCGCGTGACCTGGTCGCCCGCGCTCGAGGATATTCACATGAATATCGAGGCGCGGCTCGCGGAGCTGATCGGCGATCCGGCCGGCCGGCTGCACACGGCGCGTTCGCGCAACGACCAGGTGGCGACGGATTTCCGGCTCTGGGTGCGCGAGCAGTGCGACGAGGCGATCGCCGGGCTGGAGGCGCTGCAGCGTGCGCTGCTCGATCAGGCCGAGGCGGGGGCGGGCTGGGTGATGCCGGGCTTCACGCATCTGCAGACCGCGCAGCCGGTGACCTGGGGCCATCACATGATGGCCTACGTCGAGATGTTCGGCCGCGATGCGGGGCGGCTGCGCGA
>PUKW01000090.1 GCA_003550665.1 Paracoccaceae bacterium
CGCGGTCGAGCTGCTTGACGCTGGCCTTGGGCTTGATCGTCATGCCCTGCTTTTCGAACTGCTTGTGCGCGAAGGCGGAGATCTCGCCGTCCTCGACCGGCAGGATCCGGTCCATCACCTCGACCACCGTCGTCTCGGCGCCCAGCGTGTTGAAGAAGCTCGCAAACTCGATGCCGATAGCGCCCGAGCCGATCACCAGAAGCTTTTTCGGCATCCGCTCGGCGCGCAGCGCGTCCTTGTAGGCCCAGACCCGGTCGCCATCCGCCTCGAGCCCCGGCAGATCGCGCGCCCGCGCCCCGGTGGCGAGCACGATATGCTTGGACGCAAGCTCCTCGGTGCCCTTGTCGGTCTTGACGGTGACCTTGCCCTTGGCCGGCACGCTCGCCTCGCCCATCACGACCGTGATCTTGTTCTTCTTCATCAGGTGGCTGACGCCGCTCGAGAGCTGCCCGGCGACCTTGCGCGAGCGCCCGATCACCGCCTTGAGGTCGAAACCGATCTTGTCGGCCGAGAGCCCGAACTCCTTGGCGCGGTGCATCAGGTGAAACACCTCGGCCGAGCGCAGCATCGCCTTGGTGGGGATGCAGCCCCAGTTCAGGCAGATCCCGCCCATATGCTCACGCTCCACGATCGCGACCTTGAGCCCGAGCTGCGATGCCCGGATGGCGGCCACATAGCCGCCCGGCCCCGCCCCGATCACGATCATGTCGAACGATTTTTCCGCCATCGATGCCCCTCCGCTTCACATTCAGAAGAGCTAGATCATTTCGCGCGGCGCATCAATGCGGCGGTCCCTTCCGTCAGACCGGCTGCAATTCGCGCATCAGCGCGCCGTAGCCGCCCTCCTCGAGAAAGGCGGCCTCCGCCGGCGTCGTGCTGCGCCCGAGCGCGGCGTTGCGATAGGGAAAGCGCCCGAAGCGGCGGATGACCTCGCGATGGGCACGCGCGTGGAGCAGGTTCTGCGCGCCGGTCTGCGGCATCCGGCTCGCCAGAAGGCGCACGCAGCGGTCCTGATCGGACTGGCATTCCGCGTGCATCAGCGGCAGGTAGAAGAACTGGCGCTCGGGCTCCGGCACGCGCAGATCCCAGCCGCGATGCAGCGCGCTCTCGGCAGCCTTGCGGCCGAGCCAGTCCGTCGCGAAGGCACGCGGATCCTCGCGGAACATGTTGCGCGGGAACTGGTCGGTCAGGATGATGAGCGCGAGCGCCCCGCGCGCATCCGACGCCCAGAATCCCAGCCGCTCGTCGCGCGCCGCCGCCCAGGCTGCAAAGAAGCGCTCGCGGATATCGGCGTCGAGCGCGTCATCGGCGGTGTACCACCGCTCCGGGCCGACGATGTCGAGCCAGTAATCGAGTATGGTCTCCTGATCCATGATGACGCTCCTCCTCCCGCGCTCAGTCCCGTGTTCAGCATGGCAGCCAATCCCCCGCATGACAACGAAGATCGCCGGCACCGGGCCCGATCCTGCGTGATGTGTGTCCGGTGGCGCTATCACCGCGGCGGAAACAGCAGCGACGCGTCACCGTAGGAAAAAAACCGGTAGCGCGCGCGCACGGCATGGGCGTAGATCTCCAGCACTGTCTCGCGCCCCATCAGCGCCGCGACCAGCATCAGCAGCGTCGAGCGCGGCAGATGAAAATTCGTCATCAGCGCGTCCGTGGCGCGGAACCTGTAGCCCGGATGGATGAAGATGTCGGTCTCGCCCGCCCAGGGCGCGACCCGCCCGCCCGGATCCGCCGCCGTCTCCAGCAGGCGCAGCGCGGTGGTGCCGACCGGGACGATGCGCCCGCCCGCGGCGCGCGTGGCGTTGATCTCGGCGGCGGCATCGGGATCGATGCGCCCGCGCTCGGCATGCATGCGGTGGCTGGCGACATCCTCGACCTTGACGGGCAGGAAGGTCCCCGCGCCCACATGCAGGGTGACCTCCGACGTCTCCACCCCGCCGGCGCGCAGCCGCGCGAGCAGCTCGTCATCGAAATGAAGCGAGGCGGTCGGCGCGGCGACGGCGCCCGGATGGCGGGCGAAGACGGTCTGGTAATCCTCCACGTCGCGCGCATCGGCGGGCCTCCGCGCGGCGATGTAGGGCGGCAGCGGCATCGCCCCGGCCGCGGCCAGCGCCGCGTCGAAGGCCGCCCCCGCGCGATCGAACCGCAGCCGCGCCATCTCGGCGCCGCGCTCCTCGACGCGCGCCGCGAGCCCGGGACCGAAGCGGATCACATCCCCTGCCGCAAGCTTGCGCAGCGGCTTCGCGAGCGCCAGCCACGTGCCGTCCGGCGCCGGGGCGGCTAGGGTGATCTCGATGCGGGCCGCGCCGCTGCCATGCGGGCTGTCGCGGCGCCGCTCGCCGGACAGCCGCGCCGCGATCACCCGCGTGTTGTTGAGCACGAGGCGGTCACCGGGGCGCAGAAACCCGGGCAGATCGCGCACATGCGCGTCCGTGATCGCCGCGCCATGCGCGACCAGCAGCCGCGCCGCCGGGCGCGGGCGCACCGGCCGCGTGGCGACGAGCTGCTCGGGCAGGTCGAAATCGAAATCGGACAGCTTCATGGTGCGCCTCGCAAGGGTCTCTCCCTTCATATGCCGGGCGCAACGCGTCAAGCGAGGTTTGACTTTTGAGCATTGCGGGCGAAATCTGCGCTGTTGCCAAACACACGGAGGAGCCCCGATGCCCGAAACCGGCGAGACCGCCCCCGACTTCACCCTGCCCCGCGACGGCGGCGGCGAGCTGACCCTGTCACAGCTGCAACCGGGCAAGGTCGTGCTGTATTTCTACCCGCGCGACGACACGCCCGGCTGCACCCTCGAGGCGCAGGGCTTTACTGCCCGGGCCGACGCCTTCGCCGACGCCGGCGCGACGGTCGTGGGCGTGTCCAAGGACAGCGTGGCCAAGCATGACAAGTTCATCGCCAAGCACGATCTCGGCATCGCGCTGGTGTCGGACGCCGAGTCCGATGTTTGCGAGCGCTACGGCGTCTGGGTCGAGAAGAAGATGTACGGCAAGACCTCGATGGGCATCGAGCGGGCGACCTTCCTGATCGACGGCGCCGGGCGCATCGCACGCGTCTGGCGCAAGGTGAAGGTCGATGGCCATGTGGACGAGGTGCTCGAGGCGACGCGCGCACTCTGAAACATCCCGTATATTGTCGGTCGCGCCCGCCGATCGGCAAATTCTTGCGCAAATCGCCCCATGATCGGCGGGCAACCGTCTTCTCGGGACCGTGGCGGTTGCCAGCTCCGGGCCGTGTGGCTAGAGACGAGAGGCGCGCATACGGGGCCGAGAAACCCGTGCCGCGCGGCGGGGCAACCGGGACAGAACAAGTGAGCCGACTGACGGACCAGATCAACGCGGCCTTCGAGCGCCATTTGCCCGAACGCCGCCTTTTCCTCAAATCCGAGCACGAAACACGCTTCATCCGGCTGCGACCAGCCACCCAGGCGCTCGCGCTCGGGGGCGGCGTGGCGGTCGTGAGCTGGTCGCTCGTGGTGACGGCAATCCTGCTGGCCGACACCGTCGGCAGCGGCAATGTCCGCGACCAGGCTCAGCGCGAGCAGGCGCTTTACGAAGCCCGCCTCAACGAGATGGCCGAGGAGCGCGACAGCAGCGCGCAGGAGGCGCGTCAGGCGCAGGAGCGTTTCAACGTCGCCCTGAGCCGCGTCTCCGAGATGCAGTCGCTCCTGCTCGAATCGGAGGACCGGCGTGCGGAGCTCGAGACCGGGCTCGATGTCGTGCAGAACACGCTGCGCCGCGTGATGAACGAGCGCGACACGGCTCTCGCGGACGTCGACTCGCTCGAGGTCGCGCTCGACGAAGAAAGCGACACCGCCGGCAGCACGGATACCCGGCTGAGCGAGGCGCAGCAAACCCTCGCCTTCGTGTCCGATGCGCTGAGCCAGGTCGCCGAGGAGCGCGACGATTTCGCGATGCGCCACGCCCAGTCGAAGCGTCAGGCCGACCACATCGCCATGGAAAACCGTCTCATGGAGGATCGCAACGACCGCATCTTCACGCAGCTGGAGGAGGCCGTGCAGGTCTCCATGGAGCCGCTGGAAAAGGTCTTCCGCGATGCCGGCCTCGAGACCGATCGCATCCTTCGCGAGGTGCGCAACGGGCGCAGCGCAGATGCGGGCGGGCTGCAGCCCGTGTCCTTCTCGACCAAGGGCGATCTCGATGACGATGCGCTGCGAGCGACCGACATCATGGACGGGCTCGACGAGATCGACACCTATCGCACGGCCGCCGAGAAAGTCCCCTTCGCCGAACCGATCCGGAGCGGCGGCGTGCGCATGACCTCCCGCTTCGGCACACGCAACGACCCCAAGACCGGCGCGCGCCGGATGCATGAAGGGGTCGACTGGGCCGGTCCGCGCGGCACCCCGATCCTCGCCACCTCGGACGGCACGGTTGTGCATGCCGGATCCAAGGGTGGCTATGGCCGCTCGGTCAAGATCCGCCACGCCTTCGGGATTGAGACATTCTATGCGCATCTGCACACCGTGCATGTTCAGGAGGGAGAAACGGTCTCGCGTGGCGACCATATCGGTGATATGGGGACGACCGGACGGTCGACCGGCGTGCATCTGCATTACGAAGTGCGGCTCGACGGCCAGGCCATCAATCCGATGCCATATGTAGAGGCTGCCAGAGATGTTTTCTAAGAGCCGAATCAACGAGCCGGGCCCCAAGAAGGGCGAGGAGGAAACCAAGCCCGCCGCGCCACGCGACGAGGCCCGCGGCGGTGCCGAAGCGAACGCGGCGCCGAAGGCGCAGAGTCCGGTGAAGGCGAAACCCCCGGCCTCGTCGCTTTCGGCCGATCTTACGGTCACCGGCGATCTGAAATCGACCGGAGACATTGTCGTCGAGGGTGTCGTGGATGGCGATATCAGCGCGCATCTTCTCACGGTGGGTGAAGGCGCCACGATCCGCGGCGAAGTCGTCGCCGACGACGTGGTCGTGAATGGCCGCGTCGTGGGCCGGGTGCGCGGCCTCAAAGTCAGGCTGACCTCGAGCGCGCGCGTCGAGGGCGACATCATCCATAAGACGATCGCGATCGAATCGGGTGCGCATTTCGAAGGCTCGGTTCAGCGCCAGGACGACCCGCTCGGCACCGCGAGTCAGCAACAGCCGGCACCGCAGCCCGCCGCAGCAAACAAGGGCGGCTCTGGCGGCGCCCAGAAAGCCTCGGCCCCTGCGGCGGAAGAGAGCTCCAAGCCCGCGGCGGCACCTGCGCAAGAGGGTGCGAAGAAAGGCTGATCGCTCCGCGACCTGGTCGAGTCATGGTCGGGCCCGGGGCGCATCGGCCCCTGTCGGGTTTCGAGCATGGCGAGCGCCCTTCATCCCGCGGCGTCCCGCAGTACATTGCCCGAACGGGTCAGATTTACCCGCGGCTAGAGCATGTTGCGCAAAAGTGGGGACCGGTTTTGCGCTCCTCGAACACGCGACTTCAAGAGGTTAGAGGGCGGCGCGCGAATGCGAATGAACGCAACGCGCTCTGAGCGCACTTGCCCTCGGTCAGGAGACAACGCCTGCAAGCGCTTTAAGGCCGGCGCTCGAGAGCGGCATTCATCTGCGTTCCGGCGCCTGCCCAGAGCGGCTTGCGGCTTCCCCATCATGTCACAGCGAAGCCGACGGTGTGCACATACAGAATCAGTGTAATGGTTAACGCAAAA
>PUKW01000070.1 GCA_003550665.1 Paracoccaceae bacterium
CACGGCGCGATACATGTGCCAGCTCGCATGGCCGAGCACCGGCAGCACCACGAGCAGCCCGAGAAAGGCCGGGATCATCGCGACAAACAGCAGCCCCGCGATCAGCGCCGCCCAGCTCAGCATGACCTTCGGGTTCTCGACCACGGAAGTGTAGCTCGTGATCATCGCGGTGACGAAATCGACCTCCCGATCGAGCAGCAGCGGCAGGCTGATCACCGTCACCGAATAGAGCGCGGCCGCGATCGCCGCGCCCACGACCGTGCCGACGATGAGCATCCCCACACCGTTCCACGACAGCAGCATGCCGAGGCTCGCCGCCCCGATCCCGGTCTGGCTGAAGAACAGCGCGAAGATCACCCGCGCCAGAATGACCCAGAACCCGAAGGCGATGATCACCACGACCGCCATGAAAGGCAGCTGACGGTCGCGCTGTGCCACGAGAACCCCGAGAATGGCGCCCCACTCCAGCGGCTCGCTGCGCTCCATGCGCCGGCTGACCTCGTAAAGCCCCATCGCCGCGAAGGGGGCGAGAATCGGAAAGCCCACCATGAAGGGGATGAACCAGAAGGGCTGGCCCATGGTGAAGAAGCCGTAAAAGAGCACGATGCCGCCGACGACATAGAAGGCTGCGAAGAACAGCCCGAATTGCGGCGCCTTGCGAAAATCCTCCCAGCCCGCGCGCAGGATGCGCCCGAGCTCCTCGGGACCGACGGCCCGCGGCTGCGGAACACTGGATGGGGGGTTCGCGGTCTGGTCGGTCATGGGCCTCTCCTGCCTTTGGGCGCAGGTTAGGCCATCACCGCCGCTGCGGCAAGATGACAGGGCGCTGCGGCAGCGCTCAGCCCTCGCTCCGGGCCTCGGCGCGGCTCATCCCGGAGACGTTGAGCGCCAGCGTGGCTGCCATGAACCGATCGAGCTCACCGTCGAGCACGCCCTCGGTATCGGAGGTCTCGACCCCGGTGCGCAGATCCTTCACCATCTGGTAGGGGTGCAGGACATAGGAGCGGATCTGGTTGCCCCAGCCCGCGTCGCCCTTGGCGTCGTGCTGCTCCTGCAGGCTCTCAGTGCGCTTGCGCAGCTCCATGTCGTAAAGCCGGGACTTGAGCGCCTTCATCGCGATGTCGCGGTTCTGGTGCTGCGACTTCTCCGAGCTCGTCACCACGATGCCGGTGGGGATATGGGTCATGCGCACGGCGGAATCGGTCGTGTTGACGTGCTGGCCGCCCGCGCCAGAGGCGCGCATCGTGTCGACGCGGATATCGGAGGGGTTGATCTCGATCTCGATATTGTCGTCGACGACCGGGTAGACCCAGACCGAGCAGAACGAGGTATGCCGGCGCGCGGAGCTGTCGAAGGGCGAGATCCGCACGAGGCGGTGCACGCCGGTCTCCGATTTCAGCCAGCCATAGGCGTTGTGCCCGGTGATGCGGTACGCCGCCGAGCGGATACCGGCCTCGTCGCCCGGGCTCTCGCTCATCAGCTCGACCTTGTAGCCCTTCGACTCGGCCCAGCGCAGATACATCCGCGCCAGCATCGCCGCCCAGTCGCAGCTTTCGGTGCCGCCGGCGCCGGCATTGATCTCGAGATAGGTGTCGTTGGCGTCGGCCTCGCCGTCGAGCAGCGCCTCGAGTTCGCGCGCCCGCGCCGTCCGGGCGAGGGTCTTGAGCGCCGCCTCGGCCTCGGCCACAACCTCGTCATCGCCCTCGGCCTCGCCCATCTCGATGAGCTCGATGTTGTCCTCGAGCTCGCGCTCGATGCTGCGATAGGTCGTGACGCTGTCCACGAGCGCCTGGCGCTCGCGCATCAGCTTTTGCGCGCGCGCGGGGTCGTTCCACAGCTCCGGATCCTCCGCCATCGCATCGAACTCCTCCATGCGGTGCTCGGCCGTCTCGAGGTCGATCCGCTGCGCGAGAAGGTGCAGCGACTTGCGGATGGCATCGACGGTGGTCTGCGCCTCGGCACGCATGGGATGAGCCTTTCGACGTAGGGTGATGGCGGCGCGGTGATAGCGCGAAATCCGGCCGACGGGCAAGCGCCCGCCGGTTCAGTAAAGCCCGCCCGAACTCATGGTGCCGAAATCGGCGCGGTCATCATCGTCGTCCCTGCCACCCTCGCCAGCCTCGCGCATCGCGTCCGGGTCGTCCTCGCCCGGATCGAAGGTCGGCAGGTTGGAGCCCATCTCGAAGCCGCCATCGACGAGCGCGGCCGAGCCGAAGACCGGCTCCTCGCCGGAGCGGAAGAACTCCGCAACGACGTGATCGCCCTCGGCATCGTCGGGCAGGCGCTCGCCGCTGTGGCGGTCGATGCGAATGAATTCGCCGCCCAACGGCACGTCGAAGGCGCCGCCGCCATACTTGGCGACCGCCTCGCGCATGAAATCCTCGAAGATCGGCCCGCAGGTGCCGCCGCCGGTGGCCCCCTGCCCGAGCGGGCGCGGGCTGTCATGGCCGACATAACAGCCCGCGACGATGTTGGACGAAAAGCCGACGAACCAGACGTCGCGCGTGTCGTTGGTGGTGCCGGTCTTGCCCGCGATCGGCACCGGCAGGTCGAGCCGGCTCGCCGTGCCGCGCTGCACGACCCCTTCCATCATCGAGGTGAGCTGATACGCCGTGACCTCGTCCATCACGCGCTCGCGATCGGCGGAGATGAAGGGCGCGCGCCCCTCGGCGAGCTCGGGATCGTCGCAATCGGTGCATTCGCGCGCATCGTGGCGGTAGATCGTCTCGCCCCAGCGATCCTGCACCCGGTCCACGAGGGTGGGCTCGACCCGCTCGCCGCCATTGGCGAACATCGCGAAGGCCGCGACCATGTCGTGCAGCGTGGTCTCCTGGCTGCCCAGCGCGTTGGCGAGGTTGCCCTGCATCTGCTCGTAGACACCGAACCGCTCGGCGTAATCGGCAACCCGGTCCATCCCGATCTCGCGCGCCAGCCGCACCGTCATCAGGTTGCGCGACATCTCGATGCCGGTGCGCACCGGGGTGGGGCCGTAGAAGCGATCCGAGTAGTTCGATGGGCGCCAGATGCCGCCGCCCCCGGTATCGACCTCGATCGGCGCGTCGATGACGATCGTGGCCGGGCTGTAGCCCGAATCGAGCGCCGCGGCGAAGACGAAGGGCTTGAAGGCGGAGCCGGGCTGACGTTCGGCCTGCGTGGCGCGGTTGAAGCTCGAATGCTGGTAGGAGAAGCCGCCCTGCATGGCGATCACGCGCCCGGTATTGACGTCCATCGCCATCAGCCCGCCCTGCACCTCCGACACCTGGCGCAGCGACCAGCGGCGGCGCTCGGCATCGCGCTCGTCGAGCGGCGCGACGAGCACCACCTCGCCCGCGGAGACGAGATCACCGGGCACCTGCGCGCGCTCGCCAAAGGTCCCGTCCGGGTTCTGCGGCCGCGCCCAGGTCACGTCGTCGGCCTCGACCACGTCGCCGCCGGGCGCCGTGTCGAGCCCCTCGACGCCGAGGCGCGCGGTATCGCCATCGGTCGACAGCACCACCGCCGGGCGCCAGCCCTCGATATCGCGCGGCACCGAGGCCCCGCGCAGCGCCCCACGCCACGCATTCTCGTCATCGAGAAGCTCCGCATCGAGCATCTCGCCGGTGCCGCGCCAGATCCCCTGCTGGCGGTCATAGCGCTGCAACCCGTCGCGCAGCGCGCGCCCGGCGACCTCCTGCATCTCGGGGTCGATGGTGGCGCGGATCGTCAGGCCGCCGCCGAAGAACTCGCTCTCACCGAAATTGCCGGCAAGCTGGCGGCGGATCTCGTCGGTGAAGTAGTCGCGCGACGGCAACGACGCGCTGAACCCCTCGAAATCGCCGCTCTGGACGGTTTTCAGCGGCTCGGCGCGCGCCGCGGCGAGCTCGTCCTCGTCGATATAGCCGTTGCGGTGCATCTGCCCGAGCACCCAGTTGCGCCGATCCAGAACCCGGTCATGCGCGCGCACCGGATGATAGCGCGACGGCGCCTGCGGCAGCGCGGCGAGGAAGGCGGCCTCGTGCAGCTCGAGCTCGTCGAGCGACTTGTTGAAATAGGTCTGCGCCGCGGCGACGACGCCGTAGGAATTCTGCCCGAGGAAGATCTCGTTGAGATAGAGTTCGAGGATCGCATCCTTGTCGAGCGTCTGTTCGAGCCGCGTGGCGAGAATGATCTCCTGGATCTTGCGCTCGCCGGTGCGATCGGCCGTGAGCAGGAAATTGCGCGTGACCTGCTGGGTGATCGTCGAGGCGCCGCGCAGCACCTCGCCGCGGCTCGCGATCGCGTCATAGATCGCCACCGCGATGCCGCGCGGATCGTAGCCGGGGTGATCAAAGAAATTGCTGTCCTCGGCGGAGATGAAGGCGTCCTTGACGCGGTCCGGGATGTCCTCGACCGGCGCGAAGAGGCGCCGCTCCTGCGCGAATTCGTCGATCAGCATGCCCTCGCCGGAATAGATCCGGCTGATCGTCGGCGGCGCGTATTCGGCAAGCGCGTCATGGCTCGGCAGATCGCGCGAATAGAACCAGAACGCCGCCCCGATCACGAGCCCCGCCGCCACGAGCCCCATGGTCAGCAGGCTGAAGATCCCGCCGAGGATTTTTAGTATTACTCTGAGCACCGTCCGCTCTCCTGACTTTGAGCGCTCCTTATACGCGGCCTGACCGGCGCGGTCAAAACCATGGCGACATCCGCCTGCGCGCAGCTCGCCAGCCCGTGACCGGCGGCGGCCGCGACTTGCGCCTTGCCTTGCGGGCGCGATCTGCCATCCTGCGCGCGCGCCGCCCGAACCGACACGTCCAACGGAGATAGCCCGCATGTTCCGCCCGCTCGCCCCCGCCGCGCTCGCCCTCTTCGCGCTGATCCCCGCCGCGCAGGCCGACGGTTTCGACGTCACCGACATGTCCGAGGCCGAGCGCGACGCGTTCCACGCCGAGGTCCGCGCCTATATCCTGTCCAATCCCGAGATCGTCATCGAGGCCGTCCAGCTGCTCGAGGAGCGCGCGGCCGCCACCGACGCGACCGACGACGCCGATCTCGTCGCGGCCAATGCGGAGACGATCTTCGAGAACGAGAGCGACTGGGTCGGCGGCAACCCCGATGGCGATGTCACCCTCGTCGAGTTCGCCGATTACCGCTGCGGCTTCTGTCACCGCGCCTATGAAGACCTGATGGAGCTTCTCGACCGCGACGATGATCTGCGCTTCGTGGTCAAGGAGCTGCCGATTCTCGGCCCCGAGTCGGAGCGCGCCGCGCGCTTCGCCATCGCCGTGCTGCAGGAGGCCGGGGATGATCCCTACGCCGCCGTGCATGACGCGCTGATGACCCATCAGGGCGGGATTGACGACGCGATGCTGCTCGGCCTGGCCGATAATATGGGCCTGGACACGGATGCCATCGCCGCGCGCATGGACAGTTCGGCGGTCGATACGGTGATCGACGAGAATCGCGCCCTCGCCGAGCGGCTCGGCATCCAGGGCACGCCGAGCTTCGTGCTCGAGGAGCGCATGATGCGCGGCTACCTGCCGCTCGACGCGATGGAGTCGATGATCGCCGAGGTCCGCACCGACTAGAGCGCGTCGCTTCCTTTCGGATTCAGGATTCCCGGATCGGCCATGATGTGGTTCCCGTCCCTTGAGGCAGATATTGGGGTCACAGATGGGCAAGCCACATCCGATAGAACTTCGAACG
>PUKW01000004.1 GCA_003550665.1 Paracoccaceae bacterium
AGCTGGCTTGGCACCGTGGGCTGACCCTTGGCGCGGGCCGAATCAACCTGCGCCTTGCGCGCCGTGAGCGCGGCGTTGTCAGGCTCGATGGTCACCGCGAAGGCGGCGTTGGCGGCGGTGTATTCATGCCCTGAACATATAGTGGTCTCCGGCGGCAGCGCCATGATCTTGCTCAGGCTGTTCCACATCATTTCCGGCGTGCCCTCGAAGATCCGCCCGCATCCCAGCGCCATCAGGCTGTCGGCGGTGAAGGCCACTTCCGAGGCGGGGAAGTAAAAGGCGATGTGGCCGACGCTGTGGCCCGAGACGTCGAGAACCTCGCCGGCCTCGGCGCCGATGGTCACGGTGTCGCCGTCCGCCACCTCGCGATCGAGCGGAGGCAGGCGGTGCGCGTCGGCGGCCGCACCGGTGACGCGCGCGGCCGGATGGGCCTCGCGCAGCTCCTCGACGCCGGCGATGTGGTCGTCATGGTGGTGGGTGATCAGGATGTCGTCGAGCGTCCAGCCGAGCCGGTCGAGCTCGGCCTGGATCGGCGCGGCCTCGGGCACGTCGATCACGGCGGTCTCGTCGGTGTCGGGATCGTGCACGATGAACGCGTAGTTGTCCTTCAGACACGGAACCGTGACGATTTCGAGAGGCATGGTCTTTCCCTTTTGGTCGGTTATTCTGTCGCAGTGTGGTCCACTGGAGCGGTTCGCGCAATGCATCTTGACGTGGTCGATCTGCGGGATTTCTATTACCGCACCGAGTTGGGGCGCGCGGCGGCGCAGGCAATGGGCGAGCAGGTCGCCGAGCTGTGGCCGGACCCGCGCGCCGAGACGCTGCTCGGCTTCGGCTTCGCGGTCCCGGTGATGCGGCCCCTGATGGCGCGGGCGGGGCGTTCGATCGCGCTCATGCCCGGCCAGCAGGGGGTCATGCACTGGCCCGATGACGGGGACAACATCAGCGCGCTGTGCGGCGAGACGCAGTGGCCGCTGCCCTCGGGGATGGCGGACCGCATCATCGTTATGCACGCGCTCGAAACCTCGGAGCGCCCCGACGCGGTTCTCGAGGAATGCGCCCGGGTGCTGGCGCCGGCGGGGCGAGTGATCCTGATCGTGCCCAACCGGTCGGGGCTGTGGGCGCGGCGCGAGGCGACCCCGTTCGGCACCGGGCGGCCCTATTCGCTGGGCCAGCTCGAACGCCAGCTCGCGAGTCACGGTCTCGCCGCCGAGCGCCATCTCGCCGCGCTGTTCTTTCCGCCCTCCGCGCACCGGTTCTGGCTGCGCAGCGCGGTGACCTGCGAAAAGCTCGGGCGGCGAATCTCGTCGTATTATGCTGGCGGGGTGATCCTCGTGGAGGCGACGAAGGCGCCGGAGACACCGGGCACGTCCGGGCTGCGCGATGCCGTGCGAAAGCCGCTGCCGGTGCGCGAAGGGGTCGCCAAGCCGGCGTGATCGTGCTGCCGTGCGGCATGCCGGCCACGCCGCTTCGGGGGCGCGGCTTGGCGGTTGCAGGGGGGGGGCGGCTCTGCTAGACCCGCGCCGACTTCAGGGGGCCGCGCCGCGTGAGCGCCCGAATGGTCCGCGTTCTGCGCGAGGATGCGGGCAGGCAGTTGTCGAAAGGGTGAACGTGTCAGAATCAGCTTCGATTTCATCCGGCATTGCAGAGCGTTACGCGACGGCCGTGTTCGAACTTGCCAACGAAGACAACGCGCTGAAGGCGCTCGAGGCTGATGTCGACGCGCTCGGCGCGGCGCTCGATGCCAGCCCCGAGTTGCGCGATGTCATCGCCTCGCCGATCTACAGCCGCGGCGACCAGGAGCGCGCGGTCGGTGCGCTGTCGACCAAAATGGGGCTGTCGCGCACCGTTGCCAACACGCTGGCGCTGATGGCGCGCAAGCGCCGCCTCTTCGCGCTGCCGCAACTTCTCGCCGTGCTGCGCCGCCGCATCGCCGAGGCGCGCGGCGAGGTCACCGCCGAGGTGACGGCGGCGAAGAAGCTCACCAAGGGCCAGGCCGAGGAGCTCGCGAAGGTTCTCAAGGCCAGCGTGGGCAAGGACGTCAAGCTCAACACGACGGTCGATGAGTCCCTCATCGGCGGTCTCGTCGTCGAAGTGGGCTCGAAGATGATCGACACGTCGATCCGCTCCCGGCTCGCGACGCTCAGGAATACAATGAAAGAGGTCGGATAAATGGGTATCCAAGCGGCTGAGATTTCTGCGATCCTCAAGGAGCAGATCAAGAATTTCGGCGAAGATGCCGGCGTGGCCGAGGTCGGCCGCGTGCTGTCCGTCGGCGACGGGATCGCGCGGGTGCACGGGCTCGACAACGTGCAGGCCGGGGAACTGGTCGAGTTCCCGGGCGGCGTCATGGGCATGGCGCTCAACCTCGAAGCCGACAATGTCGGCGTCGTGATCTTCGGCTCCGACCGCGAGATTGCCGAGGGCGACCTCGTCAAGCGCACCGACTCGATCGTGGACGTCCCGGTGGGCGACGGGCTGCTCGGCCGCGTGGTCGATGCGCTCGGCAACCCGCTCGACGGCAAGGGGGAGATCAAGGCCGCCGAGCGGCGCGTCGCCGACGTGAAGGCCCCGGGCATCATCCCGCGCAAATCGGTGCATGAGCCGATGGCCACGGGCCTGAAATCCGTCGACGCCATGATCCCGATCGGCCGCGGCCAGCGCGAGCTCATCATCGGCGACCGCCAGACCGGCAAGACCGCCGTCGCGCTCGACACCATGCTCAACCAGAAGGCGTATAACGCCGCCGCCGGCGACGACGAGTCCAAGAAGCTCTACTGCGTCTATGTCGCGATCGGTCAGAAACGCTCGACGGTGGCGCAGCTCGTCAAGGTGCTCGAGGAATCGGGCGCGATGGAATACAGCATCGTGGTCGCCGCGACCGCCTCCGACCCGGCGCCGATGCAGTATCTCGCGCCCTATGCCGCGACGGCGATGGCCGAGTATTACCGCGACAACGGGCGCCACGCGCTGTGCGTCTATGACGACCTCACCAAGCAGGCCGTCGCCTACCGCCAGATGTCGCTGCTGCTGCGCCGCCCGCCGGGGCGCGAGGCCTTCCCGGGTGACGTGTTCTACCTGCATTCGCGCCTGCTGGAGCGCTCGGCCAAGATGAGCGACGAGATGGGCGCGGGCTCGCTTACCGCGCTGCCGATCATCGAGACGCAGGGCGGCGATGTCGGCGCCTTCATCCCGACCAACGTGATCTCGATCACCGACGGGCAGATATTCCTCGAGACCGAGCTCTTCTACCAGGGCATCCGCCCGGCCGTGAACACCGGTCTGTCGGTGTCGCGCGTGGGCTCCTCGGCGCAGACCAAGGCGATGAAATCGGTCGCCGGCCCGGTCAAGCTGGAGCTTGCGCAGTATCGCGAGATGGCGGCCTTCGCGCAGTTCGGCTCCGACCTCGACGCGGCGACGCAGCGCCTGCTCAACCGGGGCGCGCGGCTGATGGAAGTCATGAAGCAAGCGCAGTATTCGCCGCTCACCAATGCCGAGATCGTCTGCGTCATCTATGCGGGCACGCAGGGCTTTCTCGACAAGATCGCGGTCGATGACGTGGTGCGCTTCGAGCGGGGCCTGCTCAAGCATCTGCGCGCCAACGAGAAGGCGCTACTCGACGATATCGGGGGCAATGACCGCAAGATCGACGGCGATCTCGAGGCGAGCATCCGCAAGGCGATCGAGGATTTCGCCAAGGACTTCGCCTGAGGGCGGGTGACAGGAGCGCGGAATGCCAAGCCTCAAGGACCTCAAGACCCGGATCGCGAGCGTCAAGTCGACGCAGAAGATCACCAAGGCGATGCAGATGGTCGCCGCCGCCAAGCTGCGCCGCGCCCAGGACGCGGCGCAGGATGCGCGCCCCTATGCCGAGCGCATGGAAAAGGTCGTCAACAGCCTCGCCGCCTCGGTGGCGGGGTCGGAGAACGCGCCGAAGCTGCTTGCCGGGACCGGCGCGGATCAGGTGCATCTGCTCGTGGTGATGACGGCAGAGCGCGGGCTGTGCGGCGGCTTCAACTCGTCGATCGTCAAGGCCGCCCGCTACCGGGCGCACAAGCTCAAGGGCGAGGGCAAGACCGTCAAGATCCTGACGGTCGGGCGCAAGGGCCGCGACCAGCTCAGGCGAGACCTGTCGGAGCATTTCGTCGGCCATGTCGATCTTCAGGGCGTCAAGCGCGTGGGCTACGAGAATGCGCGTTCGATCGCCGATGATGTCCTGTCGCGTTTCGAGGCCGACGAGTTCGACGTGGCGACGCTGTTCTTCAGCCGCTTCAAGTCGGTGATCAGCCAGATTCCGACCGCGCAGCAGGTCATCCCGGCGCCGTATGACGAGAATGCGGGTGTCGAGACGCTCTACGACTACGAGCCGTCCGAGGAGGCGGTGCTCGCCGATCTGCTGCCGCGCGCGCTGGCCACGCAGGTCTTTACCGCGCTTCTGGAGAACGCGGCCTCCGAGCAGGGCGCGCGGATGTCGGCGATGGACAACGCCACGCGCAATGCGGGCGACATGATCGACCGGCTTACCATCGAGTACAACCGCTCGCGTCAGGCCGCGATCACCAAGGAACTTATCGAGATCATTTCGGGCGCCGAGGCGCTCTGACGAACCGGAGAGTTGAGATGGCGGAAAATAAAGCAACCGGCAAGATCACGCAGGTGATCGGCGCTGTCGTGGACGTGCAGTTCGAGGGGCATCTGCCCGAGATTCTCAACGCGATCGAGGCCGACAATCACGGCAACCGGCTCGTGCTCGAGGTGGCGCAGCATCTCGGCGAGAGCACCGTGCGCTGCATCGCGATGGACGCCACCGAGGGGCTCGTGCGCGGCCAGGCCGTCACCGACTCGGGCGGCCCGATCACCGTGCCGGTGGGCGACCCGACGCTGGGGCGCATCCTCAACGTGATCGGCGAGCCGATCGACGAGAAGGGCCCGATCAAGTCGAGCGAGATGCGCGCGATTCACCAGAACGCGCCCGACTTCGCCGCGCAGTCCACCGAGTCCGAGATCCTGGTGACCGGCATCAAGGTGATCGACCTGCTCGCCCCCTACTCCAAGGGCGGCAAGATCGGCCTGTTCGGCGGCGCCGGGGTGGGCAAGACGGTGCTCATCCAGGAGCTGATCAACAACATCGCCAAGGTCCATTCGGGCTTTTCGGTCTTTGCCGGCGTCGGCGAGCGCACCCGCGAGGGCAACGACCTCTATCACGAGTTCATCGACTCGGGCGTCATCAACATCGACAAGCTCGAGGAATCGAAGGTCGCGCTCGTCTACGGCCAGATGAACGAGCCGCCGGGCGCGCGCGCGCGGGTGGGCCTGACCGGGCTGACGCTGGCCGAGCAGTTCCGCGACCAGTCGGGCACCGACGTGCTGTTCTTCGTTGACAACATCTTCCGCTTCACCCAGGCGGGCTCCGAGGTCTCGGCGCTTCTGGGCCGTATCCCCTCGGCGGTGGGCTACCAGCCGACGCTCGCCACCGACATGGGCCAGCTGCAGGAGCGCATCACCTCCACCAAGGCCGGCTCGATCACCTCGGTGCAGGCGATCTACGTGCCCGCCGACGACCTCACCGATCCGGCCCCGGCGACGTCCTTCGCCCACCTC
>PUKW01000250.1 GCA_003550665.1 Paracoccaceae bacterium
CGCCGCGTGGCGGTGTAGGGCGCGATCGGCGCGCAGATCGCGATACCGCCATTCTTGGTGATCTCGCTCGCGACATAGCCGATGCGCTTGATGTTGAGATCGCGGTGCTCCTTGGAAAAGCCGAGCTCCGAGGAGAGATGCTTGCGCACCACGTCGCCGTCGAGCAGCGTCACGGGCCGTCCGCCCATCTCCATCAGCTTGACCATGAGCGCGTTGGCGATGGTGGACTTGCCCGATCCGGACAGCCCGGTGAGGAACACGGTAAAGCCCTGCTGCGCGCGCGGTGGCGAGGTGCGGCGCAGCTCCTTGACGACCTCGGGAAAGGAGAACCAGTCGGGGATCTCGATACCCTCACGCAGCCGGCGGCGCAGCTCGGTGCCCGAAATGTTGAGCACCGTGACACCCTCCTCGATCTCGTCGGCGGGGTCGTACTGGGCGCGCTCCTGCACAAAGACCATGTGCTTGAAGTCCACCATTTCGAGGCCGATCTCGCCGGCATGATCGCGCACCATCTCCTGCGCGTCGTAAGGGCCGTAGAAATCCTCGCCTTCGGAGTTCTTGCCCGGCCCGGCATGGTCGCGCCCCACGATCATGTGGGTGCAGCCATGGTTGCGCCGGATCAGCGCGTGCCACAGCGCCTCGCGCGGCCCGCCCATGCGCATCGCGAGGTTGAGCAGCGACAGATGCGTGGTCGAGTAGGGATACTTGTCGAGCACCGCCTCGTAGCAGCGCACGCGGGTGAAATGATCCACGTCGCCGGGCTTGGTCATGCCGACCACGGGGTGGATCAGCAGGTTGGCCTGCGCCTCCTTGGCGGCGCGGAAGGTCAACTCCTGGTGCGCGCGGTGCAGCGGGTTGCGGGTCTGGAAGGCGACGATGCGCCGCCAGCCCATCTTGCGAAAGAAGGCGCGCAGCTCGTTGGGGGTGTCGCGCCGGGCACGGAAATCGTAATGCACCGGCGGCTGGATGCCGGTGACCGGCCCGCCCAGATAGACCGGCCCGGCCGCATGGTGCAGATAGTTCACCGCCGGATGGGCGAGATCGTCTGCGCCGTAGACGCGCGCGGCCTCGCGGCGCTTGTCGGGGCTCCACTTGTCGGTCACCGACATGATCGCGAGGATCACCCCCTCGGCATCGCGCAGCGCGATGTCCTGGCCCGGTTCGACGGTTTCGGCGAAGTCCTGCGTGACGTCGAGCGTGATCGGCATGGGCCACAGCGTGCCGTCCGCGAGGCGCATGTGCTCCACGACGCTGTCATAGTCGCTCTGGCCGAGAAAGCCCTTGAGCGGGTTGAACCCGCCATTCATCAGCAGCTCGAGATCGCAGACCTGGCGCTGGGTGAGATCCCAGGAGGGCAGGTCGCCGGCCTCGGCCTTCAGCTTCTGTGCGCTTTCATGGGAGACGAAGAGTTCGGGAATCGGGATCGTGTTTGGTGAGGTCATCTGTCCGCTCGGTTCATTGAATGCGCGGCGCAGCCGCCGCTTGTGTCGGTTCGCCCCTCAGCCCGCCTGCTCCGCGAGCCAGCGCTCGGCGTCGAGCGCGGCCATGCAGCCCATCCCGGCGCTCGTGACGGCCTGGCGATAGACATGGTCGGTGATGTCGCCGGCGGCGAAAACGCCGGGCAGGGAGGTTTCGGTGGTGCCGGGGCGCACCCAGACATAGCCGCCATTGTGCAGCTCGAGCTGCCCGGCGACGAGCTCGCTGGCGGGCGCGTGGCCGATGGCGATGAAGGCGCCGGTGCAGGGCAGATCGCGCGCCGCGCCCGTCTGCGCATGCTTGAGCCGCAGCCCCGTTACGCCCGGCGGCGTGCCCGCGCCGAGCACCTCCTCGACGACGTGATCCCAGATCACCTCGATCTTGGGATGCCTGAAAAGCCGCTCCTGCAAGATCTTCTCGGCGCGCAGGCTGTCGCGGCGATGCACGAGCGTGACCTTCTCGGCGAAGTTGGTCAGAAACAGCGCCTCCTCGACGGCGGTGTTGCCCCCGCCGACCACCGCGACCTCCTGGCCGCGATAGAAGAAGCCGTCGCAGGTCGCGCAGGCGGAGACGCCGAAGCCCTTTAACCGATCCTCCGACTCGAGCCCGAGCCAGCGCGCCTTCGCGCCCGTGGCGAGGACGAGCGCATCGGCGCTGTAGCGGATGCCGCCGTCCGAGACCGCCGTGAAGGGGCGCGTGCCGAGCTCCAGCGTGGCGATATGATCCGTGATGATCTCGGTGCCCACCTCGCGCGCATGCGCCTCCATGCGCTGCATCAGCTCGGGACCCTGCACGTTGATGTCGCCGGGCCAGTTCTCGACATCGGTGGTGATGGTGAGCTGCCCGCCCGGCTCCATCCCCTGCACGAGCACCGGCGCGAGCATCGCGCGCGCGGCATAGACGGCCGCGGTGTAGCCCGCCGGGCCCGAGCCGATGATCAGGATGCGGCAATGGCGCGTATCGCTCATGGTGTTACCTTCGCTGCCTTTGGCCGACGCGCTGCGCGGAATGCACCAGCATTGGCCGCGCTGCAAGCGAATTAAAATTGTTGCGCATCCGTGTAAGAATATTGCGTTCAGCGGCGCGCTGGCCTACGTAACCGCAAGATATTTCCGGGGGAATGATGCCGGGCACGGGACTCGATCCGATCGACCGCAAGATACTGGCCGAATTGCAGGCCGATGGCCGGATGACGAATGTCGAACTCGCGCGCCGGGTCGGCATCTCCGCGCCGCCCTGCCTGCGACGGGTGCGCACGCTCGAGGAGGCGGGCTACATCCAAGGGTACCATGCCCGCGTCGATGCGCGCCAGCTCGGCTTCGAGGTGCAGGTCTTTGCCATGGTCGGGCTGTCGAGTCAGGCCGAGGCAGATCTGTCGGCCTTCGAGGCGCGCTGCCGCGCCTGGCCGCTGGTGCGCGAGTGTCACATGCTCAACGGCGAGATCGACTTCATCCTGAAATGCGTCGCGCCCGACCTGTCGACCTTCCAGACCTTCCTCACCGGCGAGCTGACCGCCGCCGAGAACGTCGCCAGCGTCAAGACCTCGCTCGTGATCCGCAATTCCAAGGACGCACCCGGCGTGCCTTTCGACGTGCTCGAAAAGCGTCTCAGCCGCAGCGCCTGAGCGATATCAGCCGCGCGGCGGGGGCTCCTCGCCGCCGCTGGCCCGCCGGCTCAGAAGCGGCTCCTCGTGCCCGCCGCGCCCCGCGGCGAGCGGCGGTGCTGGGCGCGGCGACTCGGCGCGCGGGGCGACGAATTGTGCCGCAGCCCCCGCCGCCGCATCGCTGGCCGCCGCCGCGCGGCGGAACACCAGCATGTGCTGCTCGCTGACGCGCGCGCGCCGCAGGAGCCCGCTGCGCTCCTCGCAGGGCAGCGTCTCGGCGCGCAGGAATTCCCAGCCATCGCGCGCCATGTCGTTGAGCACGCCCGTCAACGCATGCGCGAACCGCTCCGATGTCGTGCGCAGCCCCTTCACCTTTTCGGTGCGCTCCGGGGCGGGAACCGCCCTGTATTCGAAATGCGTCACGGCAGCCTCCTGTAGTCGGCCCCCGTTTCTGCCCAAGCGCCGCCGCGATTGCAACCGCCGCTCAGAAGCTGCGGCGCAGCCGGAGCGAGAGCGTATCGGCGCCCGGATTGCTGCTGCCGAAGCCGAAATTCGACATGTGCGACACCGCGAGCGAAACGCTGGTGTCGCGGTCGATGATGTAGCCGGCCCCGATCAGCGTGCGAAACTGCAATCTGTGGCCGAGATCGGTGGCGCTGCTGCCGGCGCTGTAGTAGCCCGGCATCACGCTCGCTTCGGCATAGAAATCGTCGCTCACCGGCACCAGCGCCGACACCCCGCCACCGACCCAGGCCCCGGCGCGATCATCGATCCTGCCGGCAACGCCGAGACCCGCTTCCACGGGACCGAAATCCCATTGCGGCGCGCCATGCACCTCGAGCGTGAGGCCCGGCACCATGCTGGGCCCGCTGCCGCCAAAGCGGGTCACATCGCCGCCGAGGACCCATTCCTGCGCGGCGAGCGGCGCCGCTGCCAGAATACCAATACTTGCCGCCACAAGGGCGGACACCGGGAATTTCATCGACCTGCCTCCGTTCTTGCCGGCCTGCTCCACCGGTGCGCGCAGAATACCACCCGCGCGCGGGTCGGGCAATTCAAGTTGCGCATTCTTGATCGATGGGCCCACGCGAGCGGCGCGCGCTTTCCGGCGACGCCGCTGACGTTGCGCACGCTCCGGCGGCGATCACCGTGCCGATGGCGTGGCGCTCACAGCCCCAGCTTGGCGCTGACGATCTCGTTGACGGCCTTGGGGTTGGCCTTGCCACCCGTCGCCTTCATCACCTGCCCGACGAACCAGCCGGCGACCTTGGGGTTGGCCTGCGCCTTGGCGACCTGGTCGGGATTGGCGGCGATGATCTCGTCCACGGCGGTCTCGATGGCGCCGGTGTCGGTGACCTGCTTCATCCCGCGCGCCTCGACGATCTTGGCCGGATCGCCGCCCTCGGTCCAGAGGATCTCGAACAGATCCTTGGCGATCTTGCCGGAAATCGCGTCCGAGGCGATCAGATCGAGCATCCCGCCGAGCTGCGCGGCGCTCACGGGCGACTCCGCGATGCCCAGCTCCGCCTTGTTGAGCCGGCCGAAAAGCTCGTTGATCACCCAGTTCGCCGCCGCCTTGCCGTCGCGCCCGGCGGCGACGGCCTCGAAGAAGGCAGCGTTCTCGACCTCGGCGGTCAGCACCCCGGCGTCGTATTCGGTGACGGCGTAGTCGCGCACGAAGCGGGCCTTCTTCTCGTCGGGAAGCTCGGGCAGCGACGCGGCGATCTCGGCGATCCACTCCTCCTCGAGCTCGAGCGGCAGCAGATCGGGGCAGGGGAAGTAGCGGTAATCATGCGCCTCCTCCTTGGAGCGCATGGAGCGCGTCTCGCCCCGGTCCGGGTCATAGAGTCGCGTCTCCTGCACCACGCTGCCGCCATCCTCTAGGATCGCGATCTGGCGGCGGGCCTCGAATTCGATGGCCTGCTGGATGAAGCGCATCGAGTTCATGTTCTTGATCTCGCAGCGCGTGCCCAGATGCCCGAAATCCTGCGTTTTCTGGTAGCGCTCATAGTCGCCGGGGCGGCAGACGCTGACATTGACGTCGGCGCGCAGGTTGCCCGACTGCATGTTGCCCTCGCAGGTGCCGAGATAGCGCATGATCTGGCGCAGCTTGGCGATATAGGCCGCCGCCTCCTCGGGCCCACGGATATCGGGGCGCGAGACGATCTCCATGAGCGCGACGCCGGTGCGGTTGAGATCGACGAAGCTCATCGCCGGGTCCATGTCGTGGATCGACTTGCCGGCGTCCTGCTCGATGTGGATGCGCTCGATGCGCACCCGCCGCGCCACGCCCGGCGCCATGTCCACCAGCACCTCGCCCTCGCCTACGATCGGGTGGTAAAGCTGGCTGATCTGGTAGCCCTGCGGCAAGTCGGGGTAGAAATAGTTCTTGCGGTCGAACGCCGAGAACCGGTTGATCTCGGCGCGCAGGCCCAGCCCGGTGCGCACCGCCTGCTCCACGCAGAAATCGTTGATCACCGGCAGCATCCCCGGCATCGCCGCATCGACGAAGGCGACATGGGTGTTGGGGTCTGCGCCGAACTCGGTCGAGGCGCCGGAGAACAGCTTGGCGCGCGACGAGACCTGCGCATGCACCTCCATCCCGATCACCAGCTCCCAGTCGGACTCCGCACCGGCGATCACCTTGGGCTTCGGGGCCTCGAAAGTCAGGTCGAGCATGGACGGTCTCCTTGGCGGGCGCCGCGGTTCTAGGCCAGCGCCGCGCGCCGGGCAAGGGAGGATCGCAATGCGCGAGACCCCGCCGAAATCACCCCCTTTCGCGCAGAGGGGTTGCCCGCCGCGCCGATTCGCCGGCATTTCGCCCTGCCGGACTGAACCTGGCGGTCCATGGACAGTGCCATGCAACTCAATAAATCCTTGAAAACCGGCCCGCTTCTGGCGGCGGTCCTGCTCGTCACCGCCTGCAGCAGCGACGCCGCGGATACCGCTGAAAACGCATCCATTTCGATGCTGCCCGAGACCCGCTGGGACCATCGGCCCGAGGCCGACGACTGGACCGAGGCGACGATGGACGCGCTCAGCCGCCACGGCGCGCCGATGGTCGAGCAGATCCCCGCCGACATCGGCGCGTTCTGCCCGGGCTACGACTCCGCCTCCATGGAGGAGCGCGCCGCGTTCTGGACCGGGCTGTTTTCCGGGCTCGCCCGCTACGAGAGCGGCTGGCGGCCCGAGGCCGCCGGTGCCGGCGGGCGCTATCGCGGGCTGTTGCAGATCTTCCCGCAGACGGCGCGCTATCATGGCTGCAACATCAACGGGGCAAGCGAGCTCTACGAGGGCGAGCGCAACCTGTCCTGCGCCGTGCGCATCGCCACCGAGGCGGTGACCCGCGACGGGGTCGTGGCCGGCCAGCCCGGCAACTGGGGCGGTGTGGCCGCCGACTGGCCGCCGCTGCGCAATGCCGACAAGCGCGGCGAGATCGCCGCCTTCACCCGCGCGCAGGATTACTGCCAGGGCTGACCCGGCGCCCCGGCGCCCGAACCGGCGCCGGGGACACCCTCACTCCAGCATCCGGCCCACCATCTCGCCCATGTCGCGGCTGAGCCCCGGCGTATCACGGATGCGTTCGAGCTCGGCGCGGATCAGCGCCTGGCGCTGCGGTCCGTAGCGCCGCCAGGTTTCGAAGGCCGTGGACATCCGCGCCGCCGTCTGCGGGTTCAGCGGATCGAGGTGCAAGAGCCAGTCCGCCACCAGCCGGTAGCCCGCGCCGGACGGGTCGTGAAACCCCGCCGCATTCGCCGGTAGCGCCCCGATCACGGCGCGGAAGCGGTTCGGGTTGCGCCAGTCGAAGTCGGGATGCTGGGTCAGCGCGCGCGCCATCGCCACGGCGCGCTCGGGCGCGGCATGCACGATCTGCAGCATGAACCACTTGTCGAGCACCAGCCGATCATCTCCCCACTGCCGATAGAACTCCGCCGCGGCCGCGTCCCCCGCGCCGATCTCGATGAGCGCCGACAGCGCGCCGAGCTGCTCGGTCATGTTGTCGGCGCTTGCGAACAGCGTCGTCGCCCGCGCCCCGCCATCGACCCGCGCCAGCAGCCGTAGCGCCGCCAGCCGCAACGCCCGGCACCCCGCCGCCTTCGCCGAGGGCGAGAACGGCCCCGGCACCGCCATCTGCTCGAACAGCGTGCCGAGCACAGGCTCGAGATGCCCCGCGATCGCCTGCGTGAGCCGCTCGCGTGCCGCGTGAATCGCGCCCGGATCGGGCACCACCCCGGTATCATGCAGGCTCTGGGCCATGTTGTCCTGCGAGGGCAGTCCCAGCGCGAGCGCCCGGAACGCGGGATCGAGCCCACCATCGCGCGCCATCCGCCCCAGCGCGTCGAGGTAATCCGGCCCCGGCGTGGCCTCTTCGGTGATCATCCGGGTGAGCACGTCGCGCGCCAGTGCGCGGCCGGCCTCGAATCTGTTGAACGGGTCCGTGTCATGGGCGAGCAGTAAGGCGCGCTCCTCGGCGCTGCTGTCGCGCTCGACGATCACCGGCGCGGAGAAGCCGCGCAGGATCGACGGGACCGGCCGCTCCGCAAGCCCTTCGAAGGCGAAGCTCTGCTCGGCCTCGTTCAGCTCCAGAACGCGCGTCGCGGCGATTTCGCGCCCATCCGCCGCGAGCAGCCCCACGCTCACCGGGATCGGCACCGGCGCCTTTTCGGGCTGGCCCGGTGTGGGCGGGGTGTGCTGACGCAGGGTGAGCGTGTAGGTCGCGCCGTCCCAGTCTTCGGCGACACGCACCCGCGGCGTGCCCGCCTGCGCATACCAGCGCGCGAATTGCGACAGATCGCGCCCGGTGGCGTCCTCGAACACCTTGAGCCAGTCCTCGATGGTGCAGGCCTGCCCGTCATGGCGGTCGAAAAAGAGATCGAGCGCGGCCGCGTAGCTCTCGGGGCCTACCATCAGATGCAGCATCCGGATCAGTTCCGCGCCCTTCTCGTAAACCGTCGCGGTGTAGAAATTGTTGATCTCGACATAGGAGGCCGGCCGCACCGGATGCGCGAGCGGGCCGTCATCCTCGCGAAACTGCCGCGCGCGGAGGGTGAGAACATCGTGGATGCGCTTGACGGCGTGGCTGCGCATGTCGCCGCTGAACTGCTGATCGCGAAAGACCGTCAGCCCCTCCTTGAGCGACAGCTGGAACCAGTCGCGGCAGGTGATGCGGTTGCCGGTCCAGTTGTGGAAATACTCATGCGCGATGATCGCCTCGATGCGCTCGAAATCGGCGTCGGTCGCGGTCTCGGGCGCGGCGAGAACATACTTGGAGTTGAAAATGTTCAACCCCTTGTTCTCCATTGCGCCCATGTTGAAGTCATCGACGGCGACAATGTTGAAAATGTCCAGGTCGTATTCACGGCCGTAAACCTCTTCGTCCCAGCGCATGGACCGTTTGAGCGCGTCCATGGCAAAGGCGCAGCGCCCCTCATCGCCCGGCCGCACCCAGATATTGAGCGCCACCTCGCGCCCTGAACGTGTCGTGAATCGGTCGCGATGCGTCACCAGATCGCCGGCCACCAGCGCGAAGAGATAGGACGGCTTGGGGTGCGGATCGTGCCACTCGGTCCAGCCTGCATCGACCGGGTTGCCGTTCGACATCAGCACCGGCAGGTCCGACCCGATGCGCACCGTGAACGGTGCCATCACGTCGGGGCGATCGGGATAGAAGGTGATCTTGCGAAACCCCTCGGCCTCGCATTGGGTGCAATACATGCCGTTCGACATGTAGAGTCCCTCCAGCGCGGTGTTGGACTCCGGGGCGATCTGCACCTCGCAGGTCCACTCGAACGCGCCCTGCGGCAGAAGTTCGGCCGGGATCGTCAGACCACCAACATCGGGCGTGGCCGTCAACGGCTCGCCGTCGATCGCTGCCGCCAGAAGCTCGAGTCCCTCGCCATCGAGCCGCAGATCTCCGGGCGCCGGATGCGCCGGGTTCGGCCGGAACCGGATCCGCGCGCCGACCCGCGTCGCCGTCGGGTGCAGCCGAAAGCTCAGCTCGACCGCATCCACCAGATAGGCGGGCGGCGTGTAATCGCTCAGATGGATCGCCTGGGGGGCTGCGTCTTTCATGGGGGCTCCTTTCCGCTGCGCCGAGACTAGGCCGCGCGGCGCCCGGCTTCAACGGGCTGGCCATCGCCGCCTCGATGGATCATAAGGTGAACATTGGCGCGGTTTTGATCTCGGGACGGGGGCGGTTATCTGCATGGTCATGCAAGGGGCGAGCATCCTGTGGTTCAAGCGCGATCTGCGCATCCATGATCACCCGGCGCTGGCGCGCGCGGCGGCGCGCGGGCCGGTGCTGCCGCTCTATATCGTCGAGCCGGATTACTGGGCGCTGCCCGACACTTCGGCGCGGCAATGGGCCTTTACCGCCGATTGCCTCGCGGATCTGCGCGCGGAGCTTGCCGCGCTGGGCCAGCCGCTCGTGGTGCGGGTGGGCGACGCCGTGGAGGTGCTGCGCGGGCTGGTGCAGGCGCACGGGATTGCGCGCCTCGTCTCCCACGAGGAGACCGGCAATCTCTGGACCTTCGCGCGCGACCGCCGCGTGGCCGAGTGGGCGCGCGCGGCGGGGGTTGACTGGCAGGAGATGGCGCAATCGGGGGTCGTGCGGGGCCTGCGCGACCGCGATGGCTGGGCGGCGCGGCGCGATGCCTTCATCGCCGCCGCGCCCGCTGCGGCGCCCGAGGCGCTGGCGCCGATCCCCGGCATCGAGCCCGGCGCGATCCCCGGGGCCGGGCAGCTGCGCCTCGCGGCCGATCCGTGCCCGCACCGCCAGGGCGGCGGGCGCGGCGCGGCGCAGGCGACGCTGGCGAGCTTTCTGGAGGTGCGCGGGCGCGACTACCGGCGCGAAATGTCCTCGCCGCTGTCCGGCGAGCGGGGCTGCTCGCGGCTGTCGCCGCATCTGGCGCTGGGCACGCTGTCGGGGCGCGAGGCCGCGCAGGCCGCCGAAGCCGCGAAGGCGGCGCATCGCGGGGCGAAGGGCTGGGGCGCGAGCCTGAAGAGCTTCGAAAGCCGCCTCGCCTGGCGCGACCATTTCATGCAGAAACTCGAGGACGCGCCGCGCATCGAGACGCAGTGCCTGCACAGCGCTTTTGAGGATCTGCGCCCGCGCGACCTTGATGCTGTGCGGCTCAAGGCATGGGCGCGCGGAGAGACGGGGCTGCCCTTCGTCGATGCCTGCATGCGCTACCTCAATGCCACGGGCTGGCTCAATTTTCGCATGCGCTCGATGCTCACGGCGGTGGCGTCCTATCATCTTTGGCTCGACTGGCGCGCGACGGGGCCGCATCTGGCGCGGATGTTCACCGATTACGAGCCCGGCATCCACTGGAGCCAGATGCAGATGCAGTCGGGCACCACTGGCATGAACGCGCTGCGCATCTACAACCCGATCAAGCAGGGCGTCGATCAGGACCCCGAGGGGGTTTTCACGCGCCGCTGGGTGCCCGAGCTCGCCGATCTCCCGGATCACTGCCTGCAGGAGCCATGGAAATGGGAGCGCGCGGGCACGCTGCTGGGCCGGCGCTATCCCGAGCCGGTCGTCGATATCGCAACTGCCGCCCGCGCGGCGCGGGTGGCCATCAAGGAGGCGCGCAGCTGCGCCGATTACCGCGACGAGTCGCGCCGCCTCGTCGCGCGCCACGGCAGCCGCAAGGGTCGCGCCCCCCGCCGCCGCACCGACCGCGCCCAGATGAGCCTCGATCTGTGATGGCCCGGATGCGCCGCAAATCCGAGCTGCCCACGAAGATCTGCGCGACCTGTGGGCGGCCCTTCGCGTGGCGGCGCAAATGGGCACGCGACTGGGAGCGCGTGCGCCACTGCTCCGAGCGATGCCGCCGCAACCGTCGTTGAGATTGCGCGGGGCGGGCCGCTGCCCTAAGCAGAGTGAAACAGTCAGGAGGCGCAGATGACCGACCGAGTTGATCGTGAAGGGCTGGCCGTGGATGCGGGGCTGGCCCGTTTCCTCGAGGAGGCTGCGCTGCCGGGAACGGGCGTTGCGGCGGATCACTTTTGGTCGGGGTTTGCCGGGCTCCTGCGCGATTTCACGCCGCGCAACCGCGAATTGCTGGAGCGCCGCACCGCGCTTCAGGCGCAGATCGATGACTGGCACCGCGCGCGCCGCGGCCAGCCGCATGACCCCGACGCCGCGCGCGCCTTTCTCGAGGAGATCGGCTATCTGGAGCCCGAGGGCGCCGATTTCGAGATCGACACGGACCGCATCGACCCTGAGATCGCCGAAATCGCCGGGCCGCAGCTCGTCGTGCCGATCACCAATGCGCGCTATGCGCTCAACGCGGCGAATGCGCGCTGGGGCTCGCTTTATGATGCGCTTTACGGCACCGACGCGCTGGGCGATCTGCCGCCGTCGGGCGGGTATGACGCGGCGCGCGGCGCGCGGGTGATCGCGTGGGCCAAGGATTTCCTCGACCGCGCCGTGCCGCTGGCGCAGGGTTCGCACGCGGATGTCGCGGGCTACCGGATCGTGGATGGCGCGCTGGAGCCTGCGCTCGCAGATCCGGCGCAGCTCGTGGGCTATTCCGGCGCTTCGGAGGCGCCCGAGACGATTGTGCTGCGCCGCAACGGGCTGCACGCGATGCTGGTGATCGACCCGTCGCACCCGATCGGGTCCGACGACAAGGCGCATCTCGCCGATCTGCGCCTCGAATCGGCGATCTCGACGATCATGGATTGCGAGGACAGTGTCGCCGCCGTGGACGGGGCGGACAAGGTTCTGGCCTATGGCAACTGGCTCGGGCTGATGCGCGGCGACCTGACCGAGGCCGTCGCCAAGGGCGACGCGACGATCACCCGCCGTCTGGCCGATGACATCGCGCTGAGCGGCCCGGACGGCGCGCCAGTGCGGCTGCGCGGGCGCGCGCTGATGCTGGTGCGCAATGTCGGGCACCTGATGACCAACCCCGCCATCGAACTCGACGGCGACGAGGTGTTCGAGGGGCTCATGGATGCGATGATCACCACGCTCATCGCGATGCACGATCTGGGCAAGAGCTCGGGCCCGCGCAATTCCGAGGCGGGCTCGGTCTATGTGGTCAAGCCCAAGATGCACGGCCCCGCCGAGGTCGCCTTCGCCGATGCCGTCTTCGAGCGGGTCGAGGAAGTGCTCGGCCTGCCGCGCCACACCGTCAAGCTCGGCATCATGGACGAGGAGCGGCGCACCTCGGTCACCCTCAAGGAATGCATCCGCGCCGCGAAGCACCGCGTCGCCTTCATCAATACCGGCTTTCTCGACCGCACCGGCGACGAGATCCATACCTGCATGGAAGCCGGCCCGGTGCTGCGCAAGGGCGAGATGAAGACGACCACCTGGATCGCGTCCTATGAGGACCGCAACGTGGATATCGGGCTGGCCTGCGGCCTGATGGGGCGCGCGCAGATCGGCAAGGGGATGTGGGCGATGCCCGACCGCATGGCCGCGATGCTCGAAGCCAAGAGCGCCCACCCCAAGGCCGGCGCCAACACCGCCTGGGTGCCCAGCCCCACCGCCGCGACACTGCACGCCACGCATTACCACGCCATCGACGTGGCCGCCGTGCAGCGCGAGCTGCGCGCTGGCGGGCCGCGGGCGGCGCGCGACGATCTCATGGTGCCGCCGCTGGCACATGGCGCCAACTGGTCCGAAGCCGAGATCCGCGCCGAGATCGAGAACAATGCGCAGGGCATTCTCGGCTATGTGGTGCGCTGGATCGATCAGGGTGTGGGCTGTTCCAAGGTGCCCGATATCGACGATGTCGCGCTCATGGAGGACCGCGCGACCTGCCGCATCAGTTCGCAGGCGCTCGCCAACTGGCTGCATCACGGCGTCGTCAGCGAGGATCAGGTGATGGCGGCGATGCGTAAGATGGCCGAGGTGGTGGACCGGCAGAACGCGGATGACCCCGCCTATGCGCCGATGGCGCCGGGATTCGACGGCCCGGCCTTTCGCGCGGCCTGTGATCTGGTGTTTCGCGGCCGCGAGCAGCCCTCGGGCTATACCGAGCCAGTGCTCCATGCGCGCCGGCGCGAGCGCAAGGCCCTCGGCTGAGCCGGTTCAGCCGTGCCGCCTGAACACGCTGGTCTGGAATTTCTGCACCGCGCCTTTCGGCGTGACGTGGTCATGGCGCTGCGCGTCCTCGGTGCGAAAGGCGCCGGGGGCGTGGCGCTCCAGCATCCCGGCGAGGGCCGCGGGGCTGTAGCGCTGCACCGGCAGGCCGGGGCATTTCTGCGGGCCGTCATCGGCGAAGGTCGCGATCACGGCGTGGCCGCCCGACGCCAGCGCGCGCGTCATCGCGGCGACATAGGCCGCCCGGTCGTCTTCGGCGGTCAGGAAATGCAGCACCGTGCGGTCATGCCAGAGCGCGTAGTGCTGCGGTGGTTCCCAGGCGGTGATGTCGGCGGCGATCCAGGTGACCGCCTCCGCCGCCTCGCCGAGCCGGTCGCGACTGGTGGCGAGGGCCTCATCCGAAAGATCCAGCACGCTCACCGGCCCCAGCCCGCGCGCGAGCAGCGCATCGACGAGCCGTGACGCCCCGCCGCCCACATCGATGACCGGCGCCCCCGGAGCGAGCCGCGCCGCGATCAGATCCAGCGATGGCTGCGGCACGTCCTGATGCCAGCTCAGTGCCGTCTCCGCGCGTGCTCCGTAGACCGCGTCCCAATGGCTGCGCGCCTGATCCGTCTGCATCTGCCCTGCCTGCGTTGCGTCGTTTCCGGCATCCTGCATCATACTTGGGCAGGTGTCGCGCCCCGCACAAGCCGTGTGCGGCGCGACACTCGACCGCGCCCGCGAAAAACCCTACCTTGCAGTGAGAAACCGAGGAAGGCGCATCCATGACCCGCCCCATTGTCGGAATCATCGGCAACAGCTACCTGATCAACGATCAGTATCCCGCCCATGCCGGCGGCAAGAAGAACAGCGCGGCCGTCGCCCATGTGTCGGGCTGCATGCCGCTCCTGATTCCGTCGGACCCGGAGCTGGTGCAGGTGGGCGAGCTGCTCGAGGCGTGCTCGGGCTTCGTGCTCACGGGCGGACGTCCCAATGTCCATCCCGAGGAATACGGCGAGGAATGGACCGAGGCGCATGGCGCCGCCGACCGGGCGCGCGATGCGGTGGCGCTGCCGCTGGTGCGGGCCTGCGTGGAGCGCGGCCAGCCATTGATGGGGCTGTGCCGGGGGTTTCAGGAGGTCAATGTCGCATTGGGCGGCACGCTGCATCCCGAGGTGCGCGACCTGCCCGGCCGCATGAATCACCGCATGCCGCCCGACGGCACGCTCGAGGAGAAATTCGCCCTGCGCCACCGCGTCACCTTCACGCGCGGCGGCCCGTTTCACGACCTGATGGGGGCCGAGGCCGTGATGACCAACACGCTGCACGGGCAGGCCATCAACCGGCCCGGCGCGACCGTGGTCATCGATGGCTGGGCCGACGACGGAACACCGGAGGCGCTCTTCGTGCGCGACGCGCCGGGATTTACGCTGTCCGTGCAGTGGCACCCGGAATACAACGCCGCCAACGACCCCGTCTCGCGCCCGCTTTTTGAGGCTTTCGGCAACGCGGTGCGCGACTGGGCGCGGGCGGGCGCCGCCCGGCGCATGACGGCCTGAGCCGGTGCGGCGTGCGCTCGTGATCGCGGCGGCCGGGGCGGCGGCGCTCGCCGGGGGCTGGGCGTGGCTGGCCGATGACGGGGGCGGCGCGCCGATCGTGGAGGTGACGGTGCCGCCGCTCGACGCACAACAAACGGAGGGTGCGACACTCTTCGAGGGACATTGCGCCGCCTGTCATGGCCCTGACGCCGCCGGGCGCGAAGGAACGGCGCCGCCGCTCGTCCACGAAATCTACGAGCCGGACCACCACCCCGACGCGGCCTTTGTCGCCGCCGTCGAGCTCGGCGTGCACGCCCATCACTGGAAGTATGGCGACATGCCCGCCGTGCCGGGACTCGACCGCGACGCGATCGCGGATATCACCGCCTATGTGCGCGCCCTGCAGCGCGCCAATGGCATCCACTGACGCCGCGCCGGCGGCCGGGGCGGCCATCCGCGCAGCGTGACGGTCATTCGCGCATCGCGGCTTGTCCAGGGGCGCCGGGGGCGCCATCCGTTCCGCCAACGCGTCATCCGGAAAGGACAGGCGAGATGAGCACCGAGGCCGCAGGCCCCACCGACAGCGCCGGGCGTCTCCAGGCGCTCGATATCCTGCGCGGCTTCGCGCTGTTCGGCATCCTGGTGATGAACATCCAGGCCTTCGCGATGATTCCGGACGCCTATACCCATCCGGTCGTCACCGGCCCGCTCGAAGGGACGGAGTTCGCCGTCTGGCTCGGGGCGGAGCTGTTCTTCAACAACAAGTTCATCGCGATCTTCACGCTTCTGTTCGGCGCAGGGATTGTTCTGATGACCGGCCGCGCCGAGGCCGGCGGCGATGACGGGCGGCGGCTGCACCGCCGGCGGATGGCGGGGCTCGCGGTGATCGGGCTGGCGCATGCGTATCTCGTGTGGTTCGGCGACATTCTGTTCGTCTATGCGGTCTGCGGGCTCATCGCGGTGATGGCGCGGGACTGGCCGGTGCGTCGGCTGATGCGCTGGGCGGTGGGGCTGTTCGCGGTGCCGATGCTGACCGGGGCGCTCATCACGGCGGCGATGCTGCTGCTGGCGCCCGACGATCTGGAGCGGCTGCGCGCCGAAGTCTGGGCACCGCCGCAGGCCGCCATCGATGCCGAGATCGCCGCCTATCGCGGCTCCTGGATCGAGCAGATGGCCGCGCGGGTGCCCGAGTCCTTCGGCATGCACAGCTTCGTGCTGCCCACCGAGGGGATCTGGGGCACGCTGGGCCTGATGCTCGCGGGGATGGCGGCGTTTCGCTCCGGGATGCTCACCGGGGCGTGGTCGGATGCGGCTTATGCGAGGGTGGCGCTGTGGGGCTTCGCGCTGGGGCTGGTGCTCGCCGGGGTGGGGGCATGGCTCAACATCCGCGCGGGCTGGCAGATGGAGTATTCGCTCTATTTCGGGCGCATGTTCAATCACTGGGCCGGGCCGGTGATGGGGGCGGGCTGGATCGGGCTGATGATGCTGGCCGCGCGGCGGCTGCCCCGGCTGGCGGAGGCCATCTTCACGCCGGTCGGGCGCACGGCGCTGTCGAATTACCTGCTGCAATCGCTGATCTGCACCTGGGTGTTCTACGGGCACGGGCTGGGGCTGTTCGCCGCGCTCGACCGGGTCGAGCAGCTCTGGGTCGTGCTCGGCGTGTGGCTGGTGATGCCGGTATGGTCGCGGCTGTGGCTGGCTCGGTTTCGCTTCGGCCCGGCGGAGTGGCTCTGGCGCTCGATGAGCTATGGCCGGATGCAGCCGCTGCGCAAGGCCGCGGCATCGTGAAATCGCAAGCGAGGGAGGAGATCATGCGAGATGACGGTATCGACACCCGAACCGCGGAACGCACACGGCGCAAGCGCTTCGGCCAGCAGCTTTCGCTCATCGCGGGCGGGGCGGCGCTGGTGTGGCTGGGGCTGGCGCTCGGTCTCGGGCTCGGGCTGGGGGCGGGGCTGATGGGCGCCGGTCTCGTGCTCGGGGCCGAGCAGGCCGCGCGGCAGGGTTTCGGGCTGCGGCCCGATGCGGAATGGCTCGTGGCGGCGGCGCTCGCGGTGCTTGCGGGCGGGTTGATGCTGGCCGGGGTGTCGGTGCCGGTGGGCGCGCTGATCCTCGTGGGGCTGGGGCTCGCGGTGGCGGCATCGGCGCTGTCGCGCCGGGGCGGCTGATCGGACCTTGCGCGCGGCCGCGGCCGGGGTATCCTCACCGAGAGTCAGCCGGGGCCGCGCCATGCGAGTGCTCATCGTCTACGCCACCACCGAGGGCCAGACCCGCAAGATCGCGCGCTTTGCGGCCGACCATCTCGGCGCGGCGGGGCACTCGGTCGAGCTTCTGCATGCCGCCGATGGCGACGATCTCGACCCGGCGCGCTTCGACGGCGCCATTCTCGCCGGGTCGGTGCATGCCGGCAGCTTCCAGGAGGAGCTGAGCGGCTTCGCGCGCGATCACGCCGGCAAGCTGGGCGATCTGCGCACGCTGTTCGTGGCGGTGTCGCTCTCGGCGGCGGGCAGTCACCCCGAGGACTGGGCCGGGCTCGAGGCCGCCGTGACGCGGTTTTGCGCGCAGACGGGCTGGACGCCGGGGCAGGTCGCCCACGTCGCCGGCGCGCTGCGCTTCTCGGAATACAGCTTTTTCCGCTACTGGGCGATGCGCTGGATCGCGCAGCACCGCGACGAGAGCGTGCAGGGCGGCGCGGATGTCGAATACACCGACTGGGACGCGCTGCGCGCGGTGCTCGACGCGTGGGTCGTGGCGGGCTGAGCGCCGCGCATTGCCCCGCCTGCGGCATCTGCTATGCCCTCGCGAAGAGCAGCATCGGGAGGTATCATGGCCGGCTCAGTGGCTTATGAACGCAAGGGGCGCATTGCGCTCATCCGGGTGGACAATCCCCCCGTAAACGTCCTGTCGCAGGCGGTGCGCGCCGGGCTCGACGCGGCGATGGAGTGCTTCGCCGAGGATGACGGGGCCGAGGCGGCTGTCATCCTCGGGGGTGGACGCAGCTTCATCGCCGGCGCGGACCTGTCTGAATTCGGCAAGCCGCCGCAGCGGCCCTACCTGCCCGACGTCATCAACCGCATCGAGGCCGCCGACAAGCCGGTCGTGGCGGTCATCCACGGCACCGCGCTCGGCGGGGGGCTCGAGGTGGCGCTCGGGGCGCATTACCGCGTCGCGCTGGAGGGGGCGACGGTCGGTCTACCGGAGGTCACGCTCGGTGTGGTGCCGGGTGCGGGGGGCACTCAACGCCTGCCGCGGCTCGCCGGGCTCGAGCCGGCGCTTGACATGGTCACCTCCGCGCGCCGGGTGCCCGCCGCCGAGGCTGCAAAGCTCGGCATCGTCGAAGAGGTGCGCGGCGAGACCGATCCCGCCGAGGCGGGAGTGGCGTTTGTCGAGGCGCTGCTCGCGGCGGGGCAGGGGGTGCGCCGGGTGCGCGATCTGCCCGCGCCCGAGGTGCCCGAGGCGACGCTCGATGCCTGGCGCGACAAGGTCGCCGCGCGCGCGGGCGGCCAGATCGCCCCGGTGACCGCGATCGACGCCGTCGCCGCCTGCGCGCTGCCCTTCAATGACGGCCTTGTAGAGGAGCGCCGGCTGTTCGAGCACCTGCGCGAAAGCCCGCAGCGCGACGGGCTCGTGCATGCCTTCTTCGCCGAGCGCAAGGTCGCCCGGCTGCCCGAACTCGAGGACGTGACGACGCGCGCGATCGGGCATGTCGGGGTGATCGGGGGCGGCACGATGGGCGCGGGCATCGCCGTGGCCGCGCTTCTGGCCGGTTTGGAGGTCACGCTGATCGAGCGTGACGGCGAAGCCGCCGAGGCCGCCGCCTCCAGCGTGGGCAAGACCCTCGAGGGCAGCGTCAGGCGCGGCAAGATTTCCGCCGCAGCGCGCGACGAGATCCTGATGGACCGCTTCCGCGCGCTCAGCGATTACGACGCGCTCGCCCGCGCCGATCTCGTCATCGAGGCGGTCTTCGAGAGCATGGAGGTCAAGCAGGAGGTCTTCGCCCGGCTCGACACGGTGTGCCGCCCCGGCGCGGTGCTCGCCACCAACACCTCGTATCTAGATGTGGGCGCCATCGCCGCCACCACGTCGCGCCCCGGCGACGTGATCGGGCTGCACTTCTTCTCGCCCGCGCATGTGATGAAGCTCGTCGAGGTGGTGGTGCCCGAGGGCGCGGACCCGCAGGCCGTCGCCACGGGCTTCGCGCTGGCTGCGAAGATGCGCAAGATTGCCGTGCGCAGCGGCGTGTGCGACGGCTTCATCGGCAACCGCATCCTGTCGGCCTATCGCGCCGCGGCCGATCATATGGTGCTCGACGGGGCGTCGCCATTCGAGATTGACCGTGCCGTGGTCAATTTCGGCTTTCCGATGGGGCCCTACGCGATGAGCGATCTCGCCGGGCTCGACATCGGCTACATGACCCGACAGCGCAAGGCCGCCACCCGCGATGCGCGCGAGCGTGTGCCCGTCCATGCCGATCGGCTCTACGAGATGGGCCGGCTCGGGCGCAAGACCGGGCGCGGCTATTACATCTATGACGACGAGACGCCCAAGGGCCGCCCGGATCCCGCGCTCGACACCCTGCTCGCGGAGATCCGCGCCGAGCTCGGCATCACCCCGCGCAGCTTTCCGGGCGACGAGATCCGCAAGCGCTATGTCGGCGCGATGGTCAACGAGGCGGCGCGGGTCGTGGGCGAGGGGATCGCGCGCCGGCCGCTCGACGTGGATGTAGTGCTCATGCATGGCTACGGATTTCCACGCTGGCGCGGCGGGCCGATGAAGCACGCAGATCAGGTCGGCCTCTATCAGATCCTCGCCGATATCCGCGCGCTCGCGCAGGAGGACGCCTTCTTCTGGCAGCCGGCGCCGCTCATGGCGGATCTGGTGGCGCAGGGTGCGGATTTCGATAGCCTGAACTGAGGCGGGTGCGCGGCCTTGCCCCGGCCCGGCCGCGTCCCTACCCTGAAGCGCACACAAAAAGTGAGCAGTGCCATGTCCGCCGATGATCTCCTCTCCGGGCAGCCGGATGACTACAACGCCGCCTCGATCGAGGTGCTCGAGGGGCTCGAGCCCGTGCGAAAGCGCCCCGGCATGTATATCGGCGGCACCGACGAGCGCGCGCTGCACCATCTCGTCGCCGAGGTCCTCGACAACTCCATGGACGAGGCCGTGGCCGGGCATGCCTCGCGCATCGAGCTGTCGCTCGGCGCGGACGGGGCCGTCACGGTCACGGATAACGGCCGCGGCATCCCCGTCGAGCCGCACCCGAAGTTTCCCGAAAAGTCGGCGCTCGAGGTGATCCTGTGCACGCTGCATTCGGGCGGCAAGTTCTCCGGCAAGTCCTACGCCACCTCGGGCGGGCTGCACGGGGTCGGCGCGTCGGTGGTCAATGCGCTCTCAAGGCACATGCGCGTCGAGGTGGCGCGCGGGCGCGAGCTTTTTGCCCAGGAATTCGCGCGCGGCGTGCCGCAGGGCCCCGTCGCGAAGGTCGGCCCCGCCCCGAACCGGCGCGGCACCACCATCACCTTCAGCCCAGATCCGGAAATCTTCGGCTCCCAGACCCTCAAGCCCGCGCGGCTGCACAAGCTCGCCCGCTCCAAGGCGTATCTGTTCTCCGGCGTCGAGATCCGCTGGAAATCGGCCATCGATGACGGCGAAACACCGACGGCGGCGACGTTTCACTTCCCCGGCGGGCTCAAGGACTACCTGCAGGAGCAGCTCGCCGACGCGACGACGCACTCCGCGCAGCCCTTCGCCGGGCGCGCGGGGTTTCACGCGGGCGGGCGCGCGGGCTCGGTAGAATGGGCGATCAACTGGACGCCCGCGCGCGACGGTTTCATGCAGTCCTACTGCAACACCGTGCCCACCCCGGAGGGCGGCACGCATGAGCAGGGCTTCTGGGCCGCGATCCTCAAGGGCATCCGCGCCTACGGCGACCTCGCCAACAACAAGAAGGCCCAGCAGATCACCCGCGAGGACCTGACGGCAGGGGGCTGTGCGCTGGTGTCGTGCTTCATCGCCGAGCCGGAATTCGTCGGCCAGACCAAGGACCGGCTCGCCACCGCCGAGGCCGCGAAGCTCGTCGAGAACGCGGTGCGCGACCATTTCGACAACTGGCTCGCCGCCGACCCCAAGGCTGCGGGCGCGATCCTCGACTATCTCGTGCTGCGCGCCGAGGAACGCCAGCGCCGCCGCGCCGAGAAGGAAACCGCGCGCAAGACCGCCACGCGCAAGCTGCGCCTGCCCGGCAAGCTCGTGGACTGCACGGCGGCCTCGCGCGAGGGCACGGAGCTGTTCATCGTCGAGGGCGACTCGGCCGGAGGCTCGGCCAAGGCGGCGCGGTTTCGCGCCACGCAGGCGCTGCTGCCCTTGCGCGGCAAGATCCTCAACGTGCTCGGCGCGGCGAGTTCCAAGCTCGGCCAGAACCAGGAGATCAGCGACCTGACGCAGGCGCTCGGCGCGGGGCTCGGGGCGAAATTCCGGCTCGACGATCTGCGCTATGAGCGCATCATCATCATGACCGACGCCGATGTGGACGGCGCACATATCGCCGCGCTGCTGATGACCTTCTTCTACTCGCAGATGCGCCCGCTCATCGACGAGGGGCATCTCTACCTCGCCTGTCCGCCGCTCTACCGGCTCACGCAGGGGGCGACGCGGGTCTATGCGATCGACGAGGCGGAAAAGGACGCGCTGATGGAGAAGGGCCTCGGCGGCAAGGGCAAGGTCGAGGTGTCGCGCTTCAAGGGGCTCGGCGAGATGGACGCCAAGGACCTCAAGGAAACCACGATGGACCCGGCCACCCGGCGCCTCATCCGCGTGCGCATCGACGACGAGATGCCGGGCGAGACGGGCGACCTCGTGGAGCGGCTGATGGGCAAGAAACCGGAG
>PUKW01000336.1 GCA_003550665.1 Paracoccaceae bacterium
CCCTGCTCGTAGAGCGCGGCCACCGGCTCGGCGCGCGCCGTCTTGCCGCGCCGGGCATGGACGCTGCGCACCGGCAGAGTCGCCTCCACCTGCCGCAGCACATGCGCGACCATGTCGCCGCCCTGGTTGACCTCGGCCACGACCCGGTCCGCCCCGTGGCGCTCCGCCGCCGCCACCGCCGCACGCGCCCATTCCGCGGGCGACGCCGCGCTCACCGTCGCATCCTCGAGCACATAGGCCGTCCAATTCGAAGGCGGCCCGTCCGTGACCGCCCCCACCACGACGATCCCGCAGGCATCCGAACCCGCATGCCCCGTCACCGGCGGATCGACCGCCACGACCACGCGCGACAGCTCCGGCACATCGCGCACCCGCCCGGCCTCGAGCCCCGCCGTCGTCCACAGCGCCCCCTCGGCATCCTCCAGAAGCACCCCGTCGAGTTCCTGGCGCCCCAGCCGCGTGCCGCCATAGCGCTCGCGAACCTCCTCGAGAAACGACGCCGCGAGCCAGGCCCGGTTGGCCTCGGTCGGCGCATGGGTCGTCACCGTCGAGGGGCTCCTGAGCAGCCCCTTGAGCACGCCCACATTACGCGGCGTCGTGGTCACCACCTGCCGCGGCCGCGCCCCGAGCCGCAGCGCGAATTGCAGCATGTCCCAGGTCTCCCCGGCCTTCTTCCACTTGGCGAGCTCATCGGCCCAGGCCGCGTCGAATTGCGGCCCCCGCAGCGCCTCGGGCTCATGCGCCGAAAACGCCTGCGCCACCGCCCCGTTGGGCCACACCAGCCGCCGCCGCGTCGCCTCCCAGCGCGGCACCCGGTCGGGCGGCGCGCAGGCGATGATCCCGCTGTCGCCGAACACCATCACGTCGCGTACCTGGTCGAACGTCTCACCCACCAGCGCCACCGACCGCGCCCGCCCCGGATCGAGCGGGCGCGCCCCCTCGACCTCGGCGCGCACCCATTCGGCCCCGGCGCGCGTCTTGCCCGCGCCGCGCCCGCCCATCACGATCCAGGACCGCCAGTCCCCCTCGGGCGGCAGCTGATGCGGCGCGGCCCAGAACTCGAACAGCCACGGCAGCGCCGCGACGGCGCCGTCACTCAGGCTGCCCAGGAACTCCTCCACCGTCTCCCGCGGCGCGCAGGCAAGCCAGGCGGCGGCCGATCTCATGTCGGGCGGCGTCGAGGTCGAGGGCGGGTTCGGGGGTGTCGACGCCGGGATTGAGTTTGGCGATGCGTGCTCGTTCATGGAGTGCGGCCTCCAAAGCCTTGCGTACACCGGCGAGAACCGACGCCATTTCCCGCGTCGGTCCGAAATTGCCGGCCTTGATGTCCTCGATCAGTCTTCCGAGCGCCTCGACCGAAGCCGAGAAATGCTCATCCGTCACCGCGACGAGATCCCGCGATGCCGTCGTCCCCCTCCGGGGCGGCGTTTCTGTCATATGGTGCTGCCTGCCTCATGCTGCCCCGCACGAGCGAAACGCAAAAAGCGACCGCGGGGATGCCCCGGGCCGCTCCTACACTTCGTCCAGCTTGATCGGGTTTCTACTTCAGAGCGCACGCAAAGTCAAGCACTTTCGCTCTGGTTGCGCCGCCCCACCGTGCGCTGCGGTTACTCCGCGTTACGCTGCGCCTCGATCTCGCGCCACAGCGCGACATTGCTGTTATGCTCGGCCAGGGTCTCCGCAAAGGCATGCCCGCCGGTGCCATCGGCCACGAAGTAAAGGTAATCCGTGTCCGCCGGCGCCAGCGCGGCGGCAATGGCGCCCGCACCCGGATTGGCGATCGGCGTCGGCGGAAGCCCGTCGATCTGATAGGTGTTGTACGGCGTGACCTCATCGAGCTCGCTGCGCCGCAACCCCCGGCCGAGCGGCTCGCGACCCAGCGTGACCCCGTACTCCACGGTGGCATCCATCTGCAGCCGCATGCCCTGCGCCAGCCGGTTGACGAACACGCTCGACACCAGCGGCTGCTCCTGCGCCAGCCCCGCCTCCTTCTCGATGATCGAGGCGAGAATCAGCGCCTCCTCCGGGTCCGCAGCCGGCGCCGCCTCCGATCGTTCCTCCCAGAGATCCTCGAGAATGCGCTGCTGGCGCGCCTGCATCCGCCCAAGCAGATCATCCACCGACGCGCCCGCGGTCACATCATAGCTCGCCGGCGCGAGCCGCCCCTCGGGCGGGACATCCTCGGTCTCGCCCTCCAGAAACGGCGCCGCCGCAAGGCTTTGCGCAATGTGCCAGCTCGTCGCGCCCTCCGCCACGACGACCCGGAACCGCGTCTCCGGCGCCTCGGCGGCGGCGGCGTAGCCCTCCGGCGGCTCCTGCTCATCCGGCGCAAAGCGCGCCACCTCCGCGAGGCCCCCGGCGTCATCGTCAAAGCCCCGCACGACGATCTGCGCCGACGTCACCCCGATGCGCAGCGCGACCTCGTTGCCGCACCCCGGCCCGCCGGTGCTGCCGATGATCCCGACAATTTCCGCGATTGAAGCCCCCGCCGGGATCAGATGGCTGCCGAAGCGCAGCTGCCCGCCCTGCGGATGCACCGCCGACGCCGCCCGCAGCGCGAGCGCTGAGCGAATCGCCCCCTCTTCGGAGAGCCGCGCGCCGACATCGCGCAGCGTCTCGCCCTGCGCCACCTGCAGGCAGACCGCGCGCTCATGCGGCCCCGGCCGGGTGGCCTCGTGCTGGCCCCAAGTGACGAGCGCCGCCGTCAGCGCCCCCACCCCGAGCGCCGCCGTGAGCAGCCCGGACGCCAGGTGCCTGAGCATCACCCCGCGACCCGCCCCATCACCAGCGACGCATTGGTGCCGCCGAAGCCGAAGGAGTTCGACAGCGCTACGCCGATCTCGCGCTCACGCTTGCTGTTCGCGGCCAGGTCGAGCCGGGGTTCCACAGCCGGATTGTCGAGATTGATCGTCGGCGGCGCGACCTGGTCGCGGATCGCGAGGATGCAGAAGATCGCCTCCACCGCCCCCGCCGCGCCGAGCAGATGCCCGATCGCCGACTTCGTCGAACTCATCGTCGCCTTTTCCGCCGCATCCCCCATCAGCCGCTCGACCGCGGCAAGCTCGATCGTGTCCGCCATCGTGGAGGTGCCGTGCGCATTGATGTAATCGACATCCGCCGGTGCGATCCCCGCCCGCGCCAGCGCCGCCTCCATCGCGCGATAACCACCCTCACCATCCTCCGACGGCGCGGTGATGTGATGCGCATCCCCCGAGAGCCCGTAGCCGAGCACCTCCGCATAGATCCGCGCCCCGCGCGCGACGGCGTGCTCGTATTCCTCGAGCACGACAACGCCCGCGCCCTCGCCCATCACGAAGCCGTCGCGATCGGCGTCATAGGGCCGGCTCGCCGTCTCGGGCGCCGCGCCACGCCTGGTCGAGAGCGCCTTGCACGCATTGAATCCCGCGATCCCGATCTCCGAAATCGGGCTCTCCGTGCCCCCGGCGATCATCACGTCGGCATCGCCGAACTGGATCAACCGCGCCGCATCCCCGATGGCATGCGCCCCCGTCGAGCAGGCCGTGACCACCGCATGGTTCGGCCCCTTGAAGCCGTAGCGGATGCTCACCTGCCCGGAAGCGAGATTGATCAGCGCGCCGGGGATGAAGAACGGCGAGACCCGCTTGGCCCCACGCTCACGGATCAGAACCGCGGTATCCGCGATCGTGGACAGCCCCCCGATCCCCGAGCCGATCATCACGCCCGTGCGCCGGCGCGCTTCCTCGTCGGCGGGCGTCCAGCCCGCATCGCGCACTGCCTGATCCGCCGCGGCAATGCCGTAGAGGATGAAATCATCGACCTTGCGTCGCTCCTTGGGCGCCATCCAGTCATCGGGATTGAAGGTGCCGTCGCGGCCATCGCCGAGCGGGATCTCGCAGGCATAGGTCGTCGCCAAGTGCCCGCCATCGAAGCGCGTGATCGGCCCGGCACCCGACTCCCCCGCCAGGAGCCGTCGCCAGCTCTCCTCGACACCGCAGGCCAGCGGCGTCACGAGCCCCAACCCTGTCACGACAACTCGCCGCATCGCGCACTCCTCGAACAGACCACGAGGCGTGGTGATACACGCCTTTCGCCGCCTCGAAAAGGGCGCAACCCCGACGCGATTCACCCGGCTCGGCGCCTTCATGCGCGCCTCAGACGCCCTCGGCGATGATCCCGCATGCGCTGGTCAGGATCTGCGCCGCGAGCGCTGCCCCGCGCCCCTGCTCATCGTGGTCTGGCATGAACTCGACCATCGCCAAGCCCGCGATGCGCCCGCGCGACGCCGCGCCCTTGATCAGCCCCATGACCTGCCAGTAGCTCAGCCCGCCCGCCGTCGGTGCGATCACCGCCGGCATCACCGCCGGATCGAACGCATCCACATCGAGCGACACGAAGACATCCGCGCCCTGCGGAATCATCTCGAGCGCGGCGGCGACCCCGTCCATTGCGAGCCGCTCGGCGGTCACGAACTGCGCGCCCCAATCGCAAGCGGCGGCAAAGTCGTCGGGCCGGGCCGAGCCGATCCCGCGCGCGCCGACCTGCACGATGGACTCCACATGCCCCATCTCGGAAGCCCGCCGCATCGTCGATGACAGGCCCCAGCGCTCACCCTCGACCTGCTCGCGCCAGTCGATATGCGCATCGATCTGCAGCACGGTCATTGCGGGCTGTCCCGCATAGCCCTGCAGCACCGGGATCGGCACCGAATCATCCCCGCCGAGCACAACCGGCACCGCCCCCGCACCCAGCAGCGCCGCCACGGCGTTGCGGATGCGCAGCCGGTTGCCCGCCGGATCCGCGGGATCCCCCCCGAGATCTCCGCAATCGACAAGCGTCCCGTCCGGCAGCGCCGCGCGGCCCAGATCGAAATTCACATGCCCGCGATTGGCCGCATAGGCCGATGCCGCCGCCCGGATCGCCGCAGGCGCGCCCGCGCAATACGCCCCGACCGAAGCATACGGCGTCGCCAGCGGCGCCCCGATCAGCGCCGCGCATGCACTCGCCCCGGATGGATCGGCGCAGGCCGGCACCCCCATGAAGGTGTCGGCCCCGCCGCCGAACATGCTGCCGATCGTCGCCATATCGCACCACCCGTGGCCGCCGCGGCCATCTTCGGCCGGGCGGGGTGTCGCTGCAACCCGTGCGCTCAGATAAAGTCGGGATTCGGCTCCGCCGTGCCCCTGGCAAGCTCCAGCGCCGCGGCCAGATCCACGCTGCGGTTGAACAGCGCGCGCCCGATCACGACGCCGGCGATGGTGCCCAGATACTTGATCCGCGCAACGTCATCGATCTCGCGCACCAGGCCGCTCGCGATGACCGGCGTGCGGGTCTGCTCGGCAACGCCCGTGATCAACCCGAGCGTCGCATCCCTGTCGCCGATATCGGCGTCGATATCGGTAACGAGCAGCGCGGCGAGCGGGCAGTCCTCGAAATGCGCGATGAAGTCCTCGGGGGCGAAGGCCGTCGTCTCGCGCCAGCCCTGGCACATCACGCGCCCCGCGGACACATCGACAGCCAGAACCACCGCGTCGGGGTGATACCGCGCCGCCGCGCCCAGGAAATCCGGGTTCGTCACCGCCGCGGTGCCCACCACGACGCGCCCCGCCCCCAGATCGAGCCACTCGCGCAGCCGCGCCTCGGTCCTGATCCCCCCGGCGACCTGCACCGGCAGCCCCGCCTCACGTATGATCCGGCCGATCACGGCGCGGTTGTCCCCCTCGCCGGTGATGGCGTCAAAATCGGTGACCTGCATCAACTCCGCCCCCGCGGCGGCGAACTCGCAGGCCTTCTCTACGGGGTCTGCATGCCAGATCATCGGCTCGGCGAGCCGCCCCCTGCTCAGCGAGACACAGCGTCCCGCCTGCAATTCGATGATGGGATAGATGATCATGATGGCCTCCCGGGCGCTGAAGCCCGATCATATCGCCATCACCCGCGTTGCCAAAATCCGCGCGCGACATGCCCGCGCGCGGATGCGACCCTGTCGGCCCCGCCTGCGCGCCTGCGCCGGAAGGGTTTACTTCTGCTCGGAGATGAACTTCACCGCATCGCCGAAGGTCTGGATGGTCTCGGCTGCATCGTCGGGAATCTCGATGCCGAACTCCTCCTCGAACGCCATCACGAGCTCGACCGTGTCGAGGCTGTCGGCGCCCAGATCGTCGATGAAGGAGGCGTTGTCGGTGATCTTGTCTTCCTCGACGCCCAGATGCTCGACGACAATCTTCTTCACGCGATCGGAAATATCGCTCATGTCAGGTCCTCATTCGCTCCACGGGATGATGCCCCGTCTGTGTTGTGCCCCGCTCTCCTGAGCGGCTTGTCCCCCGCTTGCCGCGGGTCACCGACCGGCGCGGGCGTCGGGCCCCCCGCTCAATCGTCGCCGCCTATAGCATAGTCACCGGACAGCGCAAACGCTTTCGCTTCGCCCCGCCGGCGCCTCAGAACATCGCCATGCCGCCATTCACATGCAGCGTCGCGCCAGTCACATAGGCCGCCACGGGGCTTGCCAGATACAGCACCGCGCCGGCGATCTCGTCGGGCTCGCCCATGCGCCCGGCGGGCACCTGCGCGAGGATCTGCCCGCGCTGATCGTCGCTCAGCTTGTCGGTCATCGCGGTGGCGATGAAGCCCGGCGCGACGCAGTTGACGGTGATGCCGCGGGTGGCGACCTCCTGCGCGAGGCTCTTCGACATGCCCACGAGCCCGGCCTTGGCGGCGGCGTAATTCGCCTGCCCCGGGTTGCCCGTGGCGCCAACGATCGATGTGATGTTGACGATACGGCCCCAGCGCGCCTTCATCATCGGCCGCATCACGCCGCGGCACAGCCGCATCTGCGCGGTCAGGTTGATGTCGAGCACACTCTGCCAGTCCGCGTCCGACATGCGCATGAAGAGATTGTCGCGCGTGATGCCGGCATTGTTGACGAGGATATCCACCCCGCCCATCGCCTCGCCCGCGCGCCCTGGCAGCGCATCCACCGCCGCCGAATCCGTCAGATCGCAGGGCAGCACATGCGCGCGGCCGCCGAGCGCCTCGGCCAGCTCCCCGAGCGGTCCCTCGCGCGTGCCCGACAGCGCGACCTCGGCCCCCGCGCCGTGGAACGCGCGCGCGATCGCGCCGCCGATTCCGCCCGATGCGCCCGTGATCAGCGCCCGCCTGCCCGTCAGATCGAACATGTGTCCTCCACTCAAGGTGATGCCACTTCCTAGCAGCCTGCGGCGCGCACCGCCAGCAGCCCAGCCAAAGCCGCGGCGCCGGCTTGCGTCAGCCCGCGACCGCCGCGGCGACCTCCTCGGGGGTGCCGACCGGGCGCGTGGCGGCGCCCTTCGCGATGCGCTTGATCATCCCCGAAAGCGCCTTGCCCGCGCCGATCTCCCAGAACTCGCCGACGCCCTGCCCGGCCATCCACGCCACGCTTTCGCGCCAGCGGACCGTGCCGGTAACCTGCTCGACGAGCAGCGCGCGGATCTCCCCGGGATCGCTCACCGCCGCGGCGCGCCGATTCGCGACCACGGGCACGCGCGGCGCGGAAATCGCCACCTCCGCGAGCGCCGCGCGCATCACCTCCGCCGCCGGCTCCATCAGCGCGCAATGAAACGGCGCCGACACCGGCAGCAGCATCGCGCGCTTGGCGCCGCGCTCCTTTGCGAGCTCGGCGGCGCGCTCGACGGCGGCGCGGTGGCCGGAGACGACCACCTGCGCGGGGTCGTTGTCATTGGCGGCCTCGCAGACCTCGCCCTGCGCCGACTCGGCGGCGATCGTGCGCACCGTCTCGAGATCGAGCCCGAGCACCGCCGCCATCGCGCCCGCCCCCACCGGTACCGCCTCCTGCATCGCCCGGCCACGAATGCGCAAGAGCCGCGCCGTATCGCCCAGCCCGAGCGCCCCGGCCGCGCAGAGCGCCGAATACTCGCCCAGGCTGTGCCCGGCGACATAGCGCGCCGCGGTGACCTCCACCCCCTCGGCTTCGAGCGCGCGCATCGCGGCCATCGAGGTCGCCATCAGCGCGGGCTGGGCATTCTCGGTCAGGGTGAGCGCGTCGGCCTCGCCCTCCCAGATCAACGCCGAGAGCGGCTCGCCGAGCGCCGCATCGACCTCGTCGAACACCGCGCGCGCGGCCGGGTAGGTCTCGGCGAGTGCGCGGCCCATGCCGACACTCTGCGCCCCCTGCCCCGGAAATACGAATGCCCGCTCCATCTGCCCCTCCTGCGTCCTGCCCGCCCTGCAATACCCGCGCGCACCCGGCCGCGCAATCGCACCGCGCCCGCGTGCGTGCCCTTGAACCCGCGCGCCGCCCCTGTATAAGGCAATATCCTTCCGCGCCAGTATCGAACCGGCGCGACCTCTCGTGGGCGGGATGCGGAAGGATATCCCCCGCCCGGTGAAGTGCGCCCGAAAAGCCAGGAGAGACCATGCCGCTTTACGAGCATGTCTTCATCGCACGCCAGGACCTGTCCAACACGCAGGCCGAGGGGCTCATCGAACACTTCTCCGCCGTACTCGCCGATCAGGGCGGCAAGCTCGTCGATCACGAGTACTGGGGCGTCAAGACGATGGCCTACAAGATCAACAAGAACCGCAAGGGCCATTACGCCTTCCTGCGGACCGACGCGCCCGCCCCCGCCGTCAAGGAGATGGAGCGGCTCATGCACCTGCATGACGACGTGATGCGCGTGCTCACGATCAAGGTCGACGAGCACACGGAAGGCCCCTCGGTGCAGATGCAGAAGCGCGAAGAGCGCGACCGCCGCCGCTGAGCCCGCAGGACAGGAGACAACCATGGCCACAAAACCGTTTTTCCGCCGCCGCAAGGTCTGCCCCTTCTCGGGCGACAGTGCGCCGACCATCGACTACAAGGACACCAAGCTGCTGCAGCGCTACATCTCGGAGCGTGGCAAGATCGTGCCCTCGCGCATCACGGCCGTGTCCTCGAAGAAGCAGCGCGAGCTGTCGCGGGCGATCAAGCGCGCGCGTTTCGTCGCCCTTCTGCCCTACGCCGTGAAGTAAGGAGCGCATCATGCAAGTCATCCTGCTGGAACGCGTGGCCAAGCTCGGCCAGATGGGCGAGGTCGTGAAGGTTCGCGACGGACACGCACGCAACTTCCTGCTGCCGCAGGGCAAGGCGCTGCGCGCGAGCGACGCCAACATCAAGGCCTTCGAGGCCCAGAAGGCCGAACTCGAGGCGCGCAACATCGAGCAGCGCAAGGAGGCCGAGGGGCTCGCGAAGAAGCTCGACGGCGAAACCTTCGTGATGATCCGCGCCGCCGCCGATTCGGGCGCGCTCTACGGCTCGGTGAGCACCCGCGACATCGCGGAGGCCGTGAGCGAGGGCGGCGTGGGCGTCACGCGCAACCAGGTCTGGCTCGACAAGCCGATCAAGGCGCTCGGTCTGCACGATGTCAGCATCACCCTGCACCCCGAGGTGAGCGCCGCGGTCACGCTCAACGTCGCGCGCTCGCCCGAGGAGGCCGAGGTTCAGGCCGCCGGCAAGTCGATTCAGGACGTGGCCGCCGAAGAGGAGGCCGCCGCGCAGTTCGAGATCGACGAACTCTTCGACGATATCGGTTCTGCGGGCGAGGACGACATCCTGAGCCCGGACGACGTCGCCAACACCGACGACGCCACGCGCTGAGCCGCGCCGGACGCATGAAAAACCCCGCCGCGCGACGCCGCGCGGCGGGGTTCTTCTTTTGCGCAGGCGGCCGCACAGCAGCCGCCTGCGCGGGCCGTATCAGTCGCCCATGACCTCTTCGGTCGCGGCGCGGATCTCGCGGACCGTCTCCTCCATCTCCTCATTGCCCATGAAGACGACCGGGAACATCGTGTTCTCCTCGGTGGTCTCGATGAAGGACTCGTGCTCGGAGGCGTATTCCGCGGCCTCGATGAGCTTCTCGCGGGCCTCGTCGGGAATGCCCGTGGGCACGACGATGGAGCGGTAATCCTCGATCGAATAATCGTAGCCCAGCTCCATCAGCGTCGGCGTGTCCGGGTAGAAGGGGCTGCGCTCGGCCGACAGGAACGCGGCGATCACCATCTCGCCGGTGGGCGTATACTGGGCGTGGGTGCCGCCCGAATAGGCGAAATCGACCTCCTGGCCGAGCACGAGGGGCGCCATGCCCGCGCCGCCGCCGGTGGGCACGATCGACAGATCCAGCCCCTCCTCCTCGGCAACGTTCTCGATGATGGCCTGGTCCAGCGCGGTCTGCTGGGCATAGGTCATCGGGTTTTCCTGGCCGTATTCGATAATCTCGTCGAGGGTCTCGAAGGGCTGCTCGGCCGAGGTGACGATGGCGTTCTGCGCGATCGCGACGGCGGCGAGATACTCGAAATCGTCGATCTCGTATTCGACGTCCTGGATGATCGGCGTGAAGGTCAGCGCCGTCAGGCCGCCATAGAGGAAGGTGTGGCCGTCATCGTCGAGATTGGCAAGGCTGGTATACGCGACCGCGCTGCCCGCACCCGGCTGGTTGGTGACATTGACTGGCTGGCCGAGATACTCCTCCATCACATCGGCGAGCACGCGGCCCTGGATGTCGGTCGAGCCGCCCGGGTTGAAGCCGATCACCATGGTGAGCGGGCCGGTGGGCCATTCATCATCGGCCTGGGCGATCTCGGCGGTCGCCGCGCCGAGCGCGAACACCGATGTGCCGATCGCGAGTGCTGTCTTATTCATGGTATTACTCCCGTTCATTCGGATGGTTGGTATCGTGCCGTCCGGGGCTCGGGGCTGTGCCCCCGGGATGCCGGAGCCACCCTTCTCCCCGGCCTTCCCTTGCGTCCCGAACGGCGCCAGCATGCGCGCGCCGCAACGGCGCGGCCGCGCCGCGCGCATGTTTCAGTCAGCGCCAGCCATGAGGTCCTCATTGCCGGCGCGAATATCGCGCACCATCTCCTCGCTGTCTGCGGTGCCGAAGAACTCCACGGGCAGGAAGGTATCATCCTCCACGGTGCTGCGGAATTCCTCGTGTTCGGTGGCCACGCGCGCCGCCTCCTCGAAGCGCGCCACGACCTCGTCGGAGACATCGCCTGGCAGCACCAGGGCGCGGTAATCCTCCATCGCGAGATCGAACCCCTCCTCGATCAGCGTCGGCACATCCGGGTAGAAGGGGCTGCGCTCGGTACCGAGAAAGGCGAGAATTTCCATCTCCCCGGTCGGCGTGTATTGCGCGTGCGTGCCGCCCGAAAAGGCGAAATCGACCTCCTCGCCGAGCACCAGCGGCGCCATCCCGCCGCCGCCCCCGGTGGGCACGATGGCGAGATCGAGCCCCGCCTCCCCGGCGACGGTCTCGATGATCTGCTGATCGATGGGCGATTGCTGGGCATAGGTGAGCGGGTTGTCCTGTCCGTAATCGAGCAGCTCCTCCATCGTCGAGAAGGGCTGCTCCGCCGATGTCACGATGGCGTTCTGGCCGAGCGCCACGAGCGCGGGATAGCGGAAATCGTCGATATCGTATTCCACATCCGACACGATCGGCGAGAAGGTCAGCCCGATCTGCGGGCCGTAGAGGAAGGTATGCCCGTCATCCTCGGTGTTCTTGAGGCTGGTGAGCGCCACCGCGCTGGCCGCGCCAGGCTCGTTGACGACATTGACGGGCACGCCGAAATGCTCCTCGAACACATTGGCGAGCACCCGGCCCTGAATGTCGGTCGAACCGCCGGCCTCAAAGCCGATCTTCATCGTGAGAGGCCCCGACGGCCACTCCTCGGCGAGCGCCGCAGGCGCGCCGAGGAGCGCCGCGGCGGCGATGGGCAAGGCGAATGGTCTCATGACGTCTGTCTCCCCCCGATGCTTTGCGATGCAGTCATCCGTCACGTCTGGGCGACCGCCTCGACTTCCCGGCTGCCGCGCAGGGTGCGCTGGCCGAGCATGACGAGGGCGACGATCGTACAGGCAATGAAGAAGATCGCAATCGGCCGGTCCAGCAGGATCGACCACTCCCCGCGCGACAGGATGATGCTCTGGCGCAGGTTCAACTCGAGCATCGGCGTGATGATGAACGCCACGAGGAAGGTGACGAAGGAATAGTCGTATTTCTTCATCAGGTAGCCGAGCAGCGCGAAGCCCATCAGGATCACGAGCCCGAAGGTCCCGTAGCCCTGCAGCAGGATGCCGCCGAGACAGAAGAAGATCACGATCGGGATCACCACATGCGGCGGCACCCGCGTGATCTGCGCGAAAACCATCAGCCCGAACCAGCCGAGGATCAGCATGAAGATGCTGGCCACGACCATCCCCGCAAAGATCGAATACAGAAGCTCCGGCTCGTCGCGCAGCAGGAGCGGCCCCACCGTGATGCCGTGGATCGCGAACGCCCCGATCAGCAGCGCAGCCGAGACATTGCCCGGAATCCCCAGCCCGAACAGCGGGATCAGCGCGGCCGGGATCACGGCGTTGTCGGCCGACTCGGACGCGGCGATGCCCTGCGGCTCGCCCTTGCCGAAATTCTCCGGCGTCTTCGACCACTTCTGCGCCACCCCGTAGGACATCCACGAGCCAACCGACGGCCCCAGACCCGGCAGCGCGCCGACGAATGTGCCGATCCCGGTGCCGCGCAGGATGGTGGGAATGATGCGGCGCAGGATCGGGAAGGTGATGTGATCGTCGGCGCGGTGCTCGAGCTTGACGGCCATCGTCTCGCGCTGGAAGCGCAACTTCTCCGATTGCACGAACATCTCCGACAGCGCGAGCGTGCCGATCGCCACCGCGATGAGCGGCACCCCGTCCATGAGCTGTGTGTAGCCGAAGGTCAGGCGCGGCAGCCCGGTCTGCGCATCGAGCCCGATCGTGCCCAGGAAGATGCCGAAAGCTCCGGCCGCGAGCCCCTTGAAGATGTTGCCCCCCGACAGCCCGGCGATGAACACCAGCGCGAAGGCGAGGATCGCAGCCATCTCGTAGGGGCCGAACATCAACGCCACCCGCGCGAAGGGAATCGCCACGAAGATCAGGATGATGGTCGCCAGGATATCGCCCGCCACCGAGGCCACGAGCCCGACCTGCAGCGCCGTCTTGGGCTTGCCGGACTTGGCCAGCGGATAGCCGTCGAGCGCCGTGGCCGCCGAGGACGCCTCACCGGGCGCATTCAGCAGGATCGCAGAGACAGCGCTGCCCGCCGCCGTGCCCTTGGACAGCCCGATGAGAAACGAGATCGCCACCAGCGGCGACATGTAGAAGGTCAGCGGGATCGCGATGGCGATGGCGACCGAGCGCGACAGCCCCGGTATCACACCGATCACGTAGCCCATGAACACGCCGCCGCCGATCCCGATCAGGGCGTTGAGGGTGAGAGCCTCCTGAATCGAGGCGCCGATCATCGCGAAATCCATGGCTCAGATCACCCCCACGCGCATCAGATGGACAGACAGGCCGTAAAGCAGCGCCACAGGCACCAGCGAACAGCCGAGCAGGACGTGCCAGCGCCGCTCTCCCAGCAGATACAGCATGCCCATGATCATGGGCGCACCGGCATAGGTGAGCTTCACATCGTCACGCCCGAGGATATTGAGATGGCCGAGCCCGATGAGACCGAAATTGTCGAGCACCACGATCGCGGCGCCGACATACAGGAACGGCCACGCGGCCCAAGAGAGCGCGGACCAGTTGATTTCCCGCGTCACCGGCATCTGCCCCGTGCGCGCCATTCCGACGACGCTGCGAAGCACGATGATGACCCCGCTGATGAGCATGATCCACGACGCGATGCTCGGCACCAGCTCGGGCGGCATCTGCGCCTGCGGGTTGACGCCCGCGTATTCCGGGATGATCCAGTTCAGCGCCAGCAGCGCAAACGCGATCACGACGAGTCCCGACCAGAAGCTCTGTCGTTGCATTCCGTCTCCCTGTCCGCGGCATCTTCGGTGCCATTCACAGAGGTGTTACAGGAATCGTGCCGCCGCTCAAGAAATTCCTCGCGGCAGCGGCCAGCCGACCGGCCGGCAGATTGACTGCAACCCGATTGTGCAACTTTCGCGCGTATTGCCGGGCGCGCGAGCGCCGGGTGCCCGCGCGCTCGCGCAAGCGGCCTGATCCCGCCGTCACCGGCGCGGTTTGCCCTTGTGCGGCACGGCATTGCGGGCGGCGCTGGCAAGAGCCTGCTCGCCCATCTCGGCCCCGCCGCGGGCGAGATGGCTGGCGCAGCGCATCGCGACTTCGGTGCCCTCGCGCAGATCATGCGCGATCCGCTGCGCAGATTGCTGTTGCCAGGCACTGACGGCCTGCGCCGCCGCGGCCGGGTCAGCGAGCTCGCCATTCGACATACGGCCCGCCAGCTCGGCAGCGCTGCGCAAGGCTTCGTGGCGCCGATCAATCCAGTGCTGCGTGAGTTGCTCCATGTCCCGGAGCACGCGGTCCTGCGCATGAAACCCGAGCCGTGCCGCCGGCACCATCGCCGGCACGGCCGCCGCGAGCGATTTCATCGCCTCGGCCATGTCGGGCGCGGGCAGCGAACGCGTCGACTTTTGCGCCATGACACACTCCTCCCTGAAGTGTTCCGAAGCTGCAAGCCTGACAGCCCGACGGAGCGCGCGCATTGACCTGGGTCAAGGGCAGATGTGCCGCGACGCTTGCGCAAGCCGCCCGCCCCGATGCAAGTTTCCGGTAAAGGGGCGACACAGCCCTTGGTTGAAGAGGGACAGCCACGGATGCTGAGCGCAGTCCGATGACCAGACGTTTCGTTTTGTGCCTGGGACCGCATCGGTCCGGCATCTCGATGGTGGCCGCCGCTCTCGACGCGCTCGGTGCCGCGTTCACCGTCGGTGGGAACGACGCCGGCGCCGGGACTCGACAGGGCTTTCTCGAGCATCCCGAAATCGTCGCCTTTAACGAGGCGCTGCTCGCCCGTCTCGGCACGAGCTGGGACAGCCCGGTATTCGACGGCGCGGCCGCGCTCGCGGCGGCCGGGCTTGACCGCGGCGCGCTCGATGAGTGGATCGACGACGGGGCCGCCCTCGTCACGCGGCTCGGCGCGGGCGCACCGCTCGCCGCCGCGCGGGATCCGCGGCTGTGCCTGCTGCTGCCGGTCTGGCTGCGGCTCCTGCAGCGCGCCGGCTATCGCGCCGACGCGATCCGCATCGTGCACGTCACGCGCGACGCCGCCCAAGCCGCGAAATCACGACAGCTGTGCCGGCGCGCCGATCCCGACGACCACGCGATCGGCGAAAATCTCGCCAAGGGGGCTGCGCTGTGGATGTCCTACAGCGCGCAGGCGCTCGACGGCGCGGGCGCGGTGCCCGCGCTCATGATCGATCACGCCGCGATCCTGAACGCGCCGGCACACAGCCTCGACCGGCTTGCGGCATTCCTCGACGTGGCGCCCGCGCCGGCACGGCGCACGCGTTTCGCGGCCGATTTCATCGATGCCGCGCTGTGTCGCAGCCGGCGCGACGACCATGAGCGCGCCGCCGTCGCCGCCGCCTTGCCCGGGCTCGCCGCGTTCCGGGCCCGGCTGCAATCCATGGCGCAGGCTGCGCGCATCGATCCGTCGGACGCCGCTGCGGCGGTCGGGCTGTTTCGCGACCCGGACTGCCGGAAGGGGCTCGACCGAATCGCGCGCGGGATCGTCGACCGGCGCGCCCCGCGGCAGCGCGACAGCCGGGCCGATCTGCACACCGCCCTCGAAGCGGCCGAAAGCGCCCGCGATGCCCTCGCCGCCCAGCTCGCCGACCTGCAGGCCGGGCACGCCCGCCAGAACGCCGCCGCCGAAGCCACCCGCGCCGCGCATGCGCAGGAACTGCGCGACCTCGCGGGCCGGGTGGCCGCCGGGGAGGCAGAGCGGGCACGCATCGCCCGCGACCACGAAGCCGAGCGCGCACGCCTGAGCGCGGTGTATCGCGCCGAAATCGCCAGGCGCGACGCGGCGCTCGACGCGCAGGAGCAACGCATCGCCGATGTGCTCGAGTCGCATTCCTGGCGGATCACGGCCCCGCTGCGGGTCCTCGGGCGCGCCGGGGCGCGGGTGCAGACCACCGTCACGGCCGGCTGGAGCGGGCTCAACCACGTCGCGCGCGCGGGCTATCGCGGCGTCGCCGCCCATAGTCCGCGCCTTGCGCAGGAGCTTCGGGCTGCAGTGTGGCCGGCCCTGCGCGCCGCAAACCGGCGCATCTTCGGCGCCGAGCGGCGCGCCGCCGCGCCGCATCTCGCCTATCAGGTCGCGCGCCGGCCGCAGGGGCAGGCGCCGCTGGTCTCGGTGATCGTGCCCAACTGCAACCGCGCCGCCCATCTGCGCCAGCGCCTCGACAGCATCTACGCGCAGACCTACCGCAATTTCGAGGTCATCCTCATGGGTGACGCCTCCAGCGACGACAGCCGCCCGATCCTGCGCGACTACGCCGCGCGCCACGCCGAACGCACGCGGCTGTTGCTCGACGCGACGGAGTCGGGCGGGGCGTTCCGGCAATGGGAGAAAGGGATCGCGGCGGCGCGCGGCGCGCTCGTCTGGATCGCCGAAAGCGATGACTGGTGCAGCGAGAACCTGCTCGAGGTACTCGTGCCGTTCTTCGACAACCCGGCCGTGCAGCTCGCTTACGTGCCCACGGTCTTCATGGACGCCGAGGGCCAGCGCGAGGTCTGGTCGATGGACGCATATCTCGCCGATCTCGGCCCCGAGCGCTGGCACCGGCCCTGGATCGCGCCGGCGCCCGAGATCGTGCGCGCCGGGTTCGCGATCCGCAACATCGTGCCCAATGCCGGATCGGCCGTGTTCCGGCGCAGCGCACGCCTCGACAGCGCGGTGACCGGGCCGTGGCGCGACATGCGGCACTGCGGCGACTGGGTGCTCTACCTGAACCTGATCCGGGGCGGGCTGATGGCGTATGCGCCCGATGCGCGCCACTATTTCCGCCAGCATCGCGGCAACACATCCGTCGCCGCCTGTCCGCATGACAGCTATTACAGCGAGCACGAACAGGTCGCCTGCGAGGTCGTGCGTCACTACAAGGTCGATCCCGAGATCTTCGAGGGTCAGCGCGCGGCGCTGATGGAACACTGCCGGCGCAATCGCGGCGATGTCGATCCGGCCGCCTTCGCCCGCTGCTTCGACACCAGACGCATCGCCGCGGCGGAGCGGGCGCGCAAGCCCGCCGTGCTCATGGCGAGCTACAGCTTCTGCGCCGGCGGCAGCGAGATCTTCGGCATCGAGCTTGCCAACCGGATCAAGGCGGCCGGCCACACCGTGACCTTTCTCGACTGCGCGCGGGAACCCGAAGCGCCGGGGATGCGCGCGCAGCTGGCGCCGGATATCCCTGTGGTCTCCGATCTCGAGGGTGTCGATGACATCGTGCGCGCCTTCGATATCGATATCGTGCATTCGCAGCACGCATGGGTGGACAACGCGCTCCTCGATCGGCTGCCAGATGACAGCCCCGCACGGACGGTGGTCACCCTGCACGGCATGTATGAAACCATCCCGGCGCAGGATCTCGACCGGATCGTGCCGCGCATGCTCGCGCGAACCGGTCACTTCGTCCATGTCAGCGACCGGAGCACCGCGCCCTTCGTGGCTCGCGGCGCGGATCTCGCGACGCAGTTTCGCCGGATCGACAGTGCCATCGCGATACCTGCCCGCGGGACGCTCGCGCGCGCCGATCTGGGCCTTCCCGACGATGCCTTCGTCCTCACGCTGGCGAGCCGAGCGATCCCCGAAAAAGGCTGGAGCGAAGCGATCGCCGCCGTCGGGCGCGCCCGTGCGGCGAGCGGGCGCGATATCCGGCTGATCCTTCTCGGCGACGGCCCTGTGCATGACCGGCTGGCGCGGCGAGGGGTGCCCGATCATGTCCTGCTGCGCGGCTTTCGGCCCGATACCGCGGACCATTTCGCGATCAGCGACCTGGGCCTGCTGCCGTCGCGCTTCGATGCCGAGAGCTTCCCGCTGGTGGTGATCGAGTGCCTGCAGGTCGGCCGCCCGATGATCGCGACCGCGCTGGGGGAGATCCCGCGGATGCTCGATTCGGGGGGCGCACGGCACGCGGGGGCGCTGATTGCGCTGTCGGGCGGGGCCGTCCCGGTCGAGACGCTGGGCGCAGAGATCGCGCGCTTTGCCACGCAACCGCATCTGCACGCCGCCGCCTGCGCGCGCGTGGCGGCCGCGGCGCGCAAGTTCGACCCAGATGCGATGTGCGCGCGCTACTCGGCCGTCTACCGCGACGCGATGCGCGGTGCATCGCAGCGGCCGCATGCCCTTGAAGTCGGGGCATGAAGCGAACGCTCATCCGCAATCCCGGCATGGGCAGCACCGGAACCACGGCGCTTCACGGGTCCTGCGGGAGAACCGCGCGGCGATTGCGCGCGGGCGCCGCCGGCGCGGATGACCGCAAAGCGGGCCTGCCGCGCGCGACAGGCCCATGATCGCCGCGGCCATCAGGCCGCGGTCTTGCGATCCTCGCCCTGGCGGACCGCGGTGCCCTCGACCTGGCGGTCGGTCGGGGTTGCGTCGCCGCGCGTGATCTCGATGGTGCGCGGCTTGAGCGCCTCGGGCACCTCGCGCACGAGATCGACATGCAGCATCCCGTCCACATGACGTGCGCCGCTCACGCGGACATGATCGGCCAGGTGGAAGCGGCGCTCGAAGGCGCGCTGTGCGATGCCGCGATGCAGGTAGGTCCGCTCACCATCCTCCTCGGCCTTGCGCGCCGACACCAGCAGTTGGTTCTGCCTGGTCTCGACATTGATCTCGTCAGCGCTGAAGCCCGCGACGGCCAGCGAGATGCGGTACTCGTTCTCGTCGACCTTCTCGATGTTGTAGGGCGGGTAGCCCGGCTCCGGCGCCTCGTTGGTCAGCAGCCTGTCCATCAGATCGGCCATCTGGTCGAAGCCGATGCTGGCCCTGTAGAGCGGTGCGGGATCGAAAGTGCGCATGGTGTCATCCTCCTCGTTTGAGCGATGCGAACATGTCTGGGCCCTCCGCGATGGACGGGCCGCGGGCCGGACCCATCGGGCCACCGGCGGCAGCGATATGGGAAGGGGGCGGGGCGGGTTCAAGACCCTTTCAGGGATACGCGAGCCGGGTTTCGCCTGCCTCCCCGGCGAGGACCTCCGGCGCGCTGCCGAAGGCCGCATCGCGCGCGCGCGCCTCGGCGAGTTCGGCATGCAGCGCATCGATCTGCGCGCCGAGCACGATACCCAGCGCAACGTCGCGCCGGTCCACCCGCGCCTTGGCCGAGACCACCGAGACGATGCGCGGTACCCCCCCGTCAAAGGCAAAGACCGGCGCACCCGAAGCGCCGAAATCCACCGCGCAGGAGAGTACCATCACCCCGGCGCGCTGCTGCATCACGGCGCAGCCCTCGTCGAAGACCGGCGCCTCGGCGCGCGCGCGCCCGTAGGAGACCACCCCGACCGCATCGCCCCGACGCGCCGTGCGCGCCGTCGCGAAGGGCTGCAGCGCCGCCCCCGCGACGGGACGATCGAGCTCGACGAGCGCGAGGTCGTTGGCCATGCGCGTCATCGTCGTCGCGGCGTCGTTATCATAGCGCGGATGCACCACAGCGCGGCGGACCCCGCGCTCTGCCGCCGCGCGCCCGCCGCGCCAGCCCGCGCGGAAGGTGACGGCCTCGACCTCGAGCCTCGCGCCGCTGTCGGGATCGAAGAGGCAATGCGCCGCGGTGAGCACGATCTCCGGCGCCACCAGCGCCCCGGTGCAGAAATTGTCACCGCCGAGATCGAGCCGGCCCACCGCTTTCCACCCGGCCTCGGCCGTGTCGAGCAGGCGCGGCGCCCCATCCTGCGCGCCCGCCGCGAGCGGCAGCATCATCGCAAGGATCAAGGACAGGCGGCGCATACGAGACTCCCCGGCACGGGTCCCGATGAAACACCGAAATTGACGAAAAAGCGAGTACGGATTACGCGAGCGCCGCGGGCTTGGGCCCGCCCGTCGCCCAGTCGAGAAGCTCCACGGTGTGCACCATCGGCACATCGGTGGCGCCGCCGATCTGCATCATGCAGCCGATATTGCCCGCCGCGATCACGTCGGGGGTCTTCGCCTCGAGGGTGCGCACCTTGCGCTCCTTGAGCTGACCGGCAATTTCGGGCTGCATAAGGTTGTAGGTCCCCGCCGAGCCGCAGCACAGATGCGGATCCGCGGGCTCGACCACCTCGAAGCCCGCGCGCTTGAGCAGCGCCTTTGGGTGGGTCTTGACCTGCTGGCCGTGCTGCAGCGAACAGGCGGCGTGATAGGCCACGCGCAGGCTCTTCGCCCCGCCCTCGGGCAGATCGAGCGTCGCCAGGAGCTCGCTCACATCCATGGTGATCGCCGAGACCGCCGCGGCCTCCCCGGCGAGCGATTCGGTGCGCAGCATGTGGCCGTAATCCTTCACCGTGGTGCCGCAGCCCGAGGTGTTGATCACCACGGCGTCAAGCCCCTCGCCCGTCATCTCGCGATGCCAGGCGCGGATATTGGCCTCGACGCTGGCGTGGCTGTCGGCGGTGCGGCCCATGTGATGGGTGAGCGCGCCGCAGCAGCCCTGCCCCTCGGCGATGACCACCTCGCAGCCCAGCCGCGTGAGCAGCCGGATCGTCGCGTCATTGATGTCGGTGTTGAGCGCGCGCTGCGCGCAGCCCGTCATCAGCGCCACGCGGCGCACGCGCTGTCCCTTTGCGGGGAAGACCTGCGGGCGGTCATTCGGGCTGGGTGTCGGGATGCGCGCGGGCGCCATCTCCAGCATCGCGCGCAGACGCGCATCGGGCATCAGCCGCTTGAACGGCTTGCCGAGTTTCGCCGCCACCAGCGCGGCGCGAAACCGCCCCGGATAGGGCAGCACCTGCGCCAGCACCCAGCGCAGCGCGCGGTCGGCGAACGGGCGGCGATAGGTCCGCTCGATATGCTCGCGCGCGTGATCGACGAGATGCATGTAATGCACCCCCGACGGGCAGGTCGTCATGCAGGCGAGGCAGGACAGGCAGCGGTCGATATGGCGCACCGTCTTTTCGTCGGCGGGCCGGTCATTCTCGAGCATCTCCTTCATCAGGTAGATGCGCCCGCGCGGGCTGTCGAGCTCGTCGCCGAGCACCTGATAGGTCGGGCAGGTCGCCGTGCAGAAGCCGCAATGCACGCAGGCGCGCAGCACCTCGTTCGAGCGCGCCGTCTGCGGATCCATGAGCTGTTCTTCGGTGAAGTTCGTCTGCATGCCGCCTCAGCCCATCAAGCCGGGGTTGAGCACCCCGCGCGGATCGAATTTCGCCCGCAACCCCGCCGCGATCGCGGCCAGCGGTGCCGGCTCGGGGTGAAAGGTGCCGAGCCGCGCATGCGTGGCCGCATCCGCCCGCACCAGCGTCGCATGGCCGCGGAAATCGCCCAGCCGCGCGCGCAGATCGGTGCCGGGCGGCACCAGCAGCCAGATCAGCCCCCCGCCCCAGTCGAAAAGCACCTCCTCGGCCGCGGCGCGCGCCGCGATCGCGGGCCCGTCGGTCGGCTTGACCGAGACGCGCCAGACATCGCCGGGACGCTCGGCGAAATCCTTCACGTCGCGCACCGCGCGCCAGAGTTCGGC
>PUKW01000174.1 GCA_003550665.1 Paracoccaceae bacterium
CGGCGCCCTGCCCCATCGCCATGACGCCGGGCGCCTTGTCCTTGAGCTCGTTGACGACGCGCTGCGCGATCTTGGGGCCCACGCCCTGCGCCTTGCGCAGCGCCGCCCAGTCACCGAGCGCGATCGCCCGGCTCACCCCGTCCGCACCCAGCGTGCCCAGGATCGCCAGCGCCCCGCGCGCGCCCACCCCCTGCACCGAGGTCAGCAGCCGGTGCCATTCCTTCTCGGCCAGCGTGGAGAAGCCGAAAAGCTGCAGCAGATCCTCGCGCACCAGAAGCTCGGTGAACAGCGCCACCGCCCCGCCCGGCGCGGGCAGCTCGGCCATGGTGCGCTCGGAGACATGCACGACATAGCCCACCCCGCCCACATCGAGGAGGACGTGATCCTCGGCCCGGTAGGCCAGCCGCCCCGACAGCCGCCCGATCACCGCCCCGCCTCCGCGATGGCGCGCGCGAGCCGGCCATTCATCTGCATGTGCTGGGCGTGGCACAGCGCCACAGCGAGCGCATCGGCCGCGTCCGGCCCCGCGATCGCGACACCCGGAAGCTGCATGCGCACCATGTGATCGACCTGCGCCTTGGCGGCCTTGCCCACGCCGACCACCGTCTTCTTGACGGCGTTGGGCGCATACTCGCCCACCTCGAGCCCCGCCTGCGCCGGCACGAGAAGCGCGATGGCGCGGGCATGGCCGAGCTTGAGCGTCGCCGCGCCGTCCTTGTTGACGAAGCTCTGCTCGACGGCGGCGCAGCCGGGGGCGTGTTCGGCGATGACGGCGGCAAGCTGGGTGTGCAGGCTCAGAAGCCGCGCGGCGAGGGCGGTGCCCTGCGAATGGCAGACCCCGTTGGCGACATGGGTGATCCGGCTTCCCGCCGTCTCGATGATTCCCCAGCCGAGATTCCGCAAGCCGGGATCGAGCCCGAGGACGCGCATCTGCCCCATGTCTGCCCCGTTCCTGCCGCCTCGCGCCATCGCTAGCACGAACGGCGAACATCCGCCAGTGTCGATCCCGGCCGCGCGCGCTGCGCATGTGCCGCAGGCGGGTGCGCAAGTGTCGCTCATGGGCCAGAGGCGCCCGATTTTCGGGCAGGTGGGCGATGCCGCGCCGTCATGCAATTCCTGCAAGGATGGCATGCGTTTATTGCCGCTTGTGGGGGGGCCTTCGCGGGGCTAGCTGAGCGGTCGGGCAGTGCGTCTGCCCGATGCTTCACCACATTGCAAACGGAGTGCTGACAATGGCAATAATGGAACCCCGTCGCCCCGTGCCGTTCGGCACGATCGCGATCCATCACGTCGTGGACTTCGTCTACGGCCTGCGCGAGCGCCTCGTCGCGTGGCGCAACCGGCGCATCACGCGCAGCGCGCTCACCCGGCTGTCGGACCACGAACTCAGCGATATCGGCCTGACCCGCGACGAGATCGACAGCGTGCTCGACAAGCGCGACCACTGACGCGCATGGCCAGCGATAACGGGGCTTGAAGGCCGCGCCGGGAACGCTCCCCGACGCGGCCTCGTTCATTTTTCGGGGCGGATCAGGGTCAGGGTGGCCCAATCCCCGATATCCTCGCGGTGCTCGAGCGCGAGGCCATGATCGGCATAGGCCGCCGCGACCTCCCCGGCCTGCCCGGTGAGGATCCCCGAAAGCACGACGCGGCCCCCCGGCGCGAGGTGCCGGCGCATCTCCGGCGCAAGCGCCAGCAGCGGCCCCTTGAGAATATTGGCAAAGACAAGATCGAACGGCGCGGCGGCGGCGAGGGTGGGGTGGGCGAAGCCCTCGGCCTCGATGCAATGCACCCGGCCCGCAAGCGCATTGGCGCGCACATTCGCCTCTGCGACCTCGACGGCGACGGAGTCGTTGTCGCTGGCGATGACCGGCTCGGGCCAGACCCGCGCAGCCGCCATAGCCAGCACAGCGGTGCCCGCGCCGATATCGGCCACGTTGCGCGCCAAGACCCCCGCCCCGAGCAACCGCTCGATGGCGCGCAGACAGCCCAGCGTGGTGCCGTGATGGCCGGTGCCGAACGCCATCTGCGCCTCGATCAGCAGCGCCTCCACGCCTTCGGGCACCTGATCGGCGTCGTGGCTGCCATAGACGAAGAACCGCCCGGCGCGCACCGGGGAGAGTTCGCGGCGCACCTTGGCGACCCAGTCGGTCTCGGGCAGCTCGGAGACGGCGAAATCGCGCGCGCCATGCGCCGCAGCGAGCAGGGCGAGCTGCGCCGGATCGGGCGGCGCGTCGAAGTAGCCGCCCACCTCCCAGCGGCCCGAGCCGTCCTCGAGCTCGAACACCCCCACGCCAGTGGGCGCCGGGGTCATCGCGTCCATCGCTTCGCCGAGCGCATCGGCGCTATCGCCGTCGGCGAGGGTGGTCAGGGCGGTGTAGGTGGGCATCAAATCCTCCGATCCGCGCCCCGGTAGGCCCGCCGCGCGCCCGCGTCAAGGCGCGCTCAATGCGCCTCGGCCCAGTTCGCCCCCGACCCCGCATCAACCTCGAGCGGCACCGACAGCTGCACCACCGGCTCCGCCGCCCCGGCCATCACCTCGCGCACCAACGCGACGAGGTCGTCGACCGCGTCCGCATCGACCTCGAAGATCAGCTCGTCATGCACCTGCAGCAGCATCCTTGCGGGCAGGTCCTCGATGGCGGGCGGCACGCGGATCATGGCGCGGCGGATGATGTCGGCGGCGGTGCCCTGGATCGGCGCGTTGATCGCCGCGCGGCGCGCGAAGCCCGCGCCGGGGCCCTTGGCGCTGATCTCGGGGGTGTGAATGCGCCGGCCGAACAGGGTTTCGACGTGTCCGTGCTCCTTGGCGAAGGCCACGGTGTCGTCCATGTAGGCGCGGATGCCGGGGAAGCGCTCGAAATAGGTGTCGATGAAGCGCTGCGCATCGCCGCGCGGGATGCGCAGGTTGCGCGCAAGGCCAAACGCCGAGATGCCGTAGATAACGCCGAAATTGATCGCCTTGGCCTGCCGGCGGGTGGTGGGGTCCATTTGCTCGAGCGGCACGCCGAAGACCTCGCTCGCGGTCATGGCGTGGATATCGTGGCCGTCACGAAAGGCCTGCTTGAGGGTATCGATGCCGGCGATATGGGCTAGGATGCGCAGCTCGATCTGGCTGTAGTCGAGCGCGACGAGCCGCTTGCCGTCCTCGGCAACGAAGGCCTCGCGGATGCGCCGGCCCTCCTCGCTGCGGATCGGGATGTTCTGCAGGTTCGGGTCCGTCGAGGCGAGCCGCCCCGTCGCCGCCCCCGAGATCACGTAGGAGGTATGCACGCGCCCGGTTGCCGGGTTGATGTGCTCCTGCAGCGCGTCGGTGTAGGTCGATTTGAGCTTGGAGAGCTGGCGCCAGTCGAGCACGCGCGCGGGCAGGTCGTGGCCCTCGGCGGCGAGATCCTCGAGCACGTCGGCGCCGGTGCCGTACGCGCCGGTCTTGCCGCGCTTGCCGCCCGCAAGGCTCATCTTGTCGAACAGGATCTCGCCGAGCTGCTTGGGCGAGCCGACATTGAAGCGTTCCCCGGCGAGCTCGTGGATCTCGGCCTCGAGCGCGGCCATGGACTGCGCGAACTTGCCCGACATGCGCGAGAGTGTCGCGCGGTCCACCTTCACGCCGGCCATCTCCATATCCGCCAGCACCGGCACGAGCGGGCGCTCGAGCGTCTCGTAGACGGTCGTGACCTGCGCGCGGTGCAGGTCGGGCTTGAAACGCTGCCACAGCCGCAGCGTGACATCGGCGTCCTCGGCGGCGTAGGGGGTGGCCTTGTCGATGGGCACGCGATCGAAGGTGATGGCGGATTTGCCGCTGCCCAGAAGCGGCTTGATGGGCAGCGGGGTGTGGCCGAGATACTCCTCGGAGAGCTTGCCCATGCCGTGGCCGTGCAGCCCGGAATGCATGGCGTAGGACATCAGCATCGTGTCGTCGATCGGCGCGACCGCGATGCCCCGCCGGGCGAGCACCTTGGCATCGTATTTCATGTTGTGCCCGATCTTGAGGATCGCGTCATCCTCGAACACGGGCTTGAGCGCGGCCAGCGCCGCCTCGGCGTCCATCTGCCCCTCGGCGGGGCCCTCGGCCGAGAGCATGTCGCCATCGCCCGTGCGGTGCGCCAGCGGCAGATAGCACGCCTCCCCCGGCGCAAGGGCGAGCGAGATGCCGACAAGCTCGGCGCGCATCTCGTCGAGCCCTGTCGTCTCGGTGTCGATGGCCACGAAGCCCTGCTCGCGGATGCGCGCGATCCACTCATCGAGCGCCCCGAGGTCGCGCAGGCACGCATAGGCATCGTGATCGAAGGGCGCGCTCTCGGCCGCCGCGGCGGGCTCGGGCGCGGGGGCGGCGACCTCCTGGATCACCGGCGGCTCGACGCCGAGCTTCTCGGCGGCGCGTTTCGACAGGGTGCGAAACTCCATCGCGGCGAGGAAGTCCATCAGCGCGTCGGGCGCGACATCGCGCACCTCGAGATCGTCGAGCGCCACGTCGAGCGGCATGTCCCCGTCGAGCTGCACCAGATCGCGCGACAGCCGGATCTGGTCGGCCTTCTCGATCAGGGTCTGGCGGCGCTTGGGCTGCTTGATGCCCTCGGCCTCGGCGAGCAAGGTGTCGAGATCGCCATACTCGTTGATGAGCTGCGCGGCGATCTTGGGGCCGATGCCGGGCGCGCCGGGGATGTTGTCCACCGAGTCACCCGCGAGCGCCTGTACATCCACGACGCGGTCAGGGCCGACGCCGAATTTTTCCTCGACCTCCTCGGGGCCGATGCGGCGGTTCTTCATCGCGTCCAGCATCTCGACGCCGCCGCCGACGAGCTGCATCAGGTCCTTGTCCGACGAGATGATCGTCACCCGCCCGCCGGCCTCGCGCGCACGCCGCGTCAGCGTGGCGATGATGTCATCGGCCTCATAGCCCTCCTGCTCGATGCAGGCGATGTTGAAGGCGGCCGTGGCGTCGCGCGTCAGCGGGATCTGCGGGCGCAGCTCCTCGGGCATCTCGTCGCGGTTGGCCTTGTAATCGGCGTAGAGATCGTTGCGGAAGGTGTGGCTGCCCTTGTCGAAGATGACGGCGACATGGGTGGGCGCGTCGGGGCCGTCATGGCCGTCGAGATACTTGAACAGCATGTTGCAAAAGCCGGCGACCGCACCGATGGGCGCCCCGTCGGATTTGCGCGTCAGCGGCGGCAGCGCGTGATAGGCGCGAAAGATGAAGCCCGACCCGTCGATCAGGTGCAGATGACATCCCTTGCCGAAATCCATCCCGCCCGCTCCCCGTCACAGCATGACGCGGGTTGTGGCAGGCTCGGGGGCAAGGCTCAAGCCCCTTGCGCTCAGGGCGCGTCGCCCGCCTCGGCCATGGCGCACCAGTCGGGCCGGTCCTCGCCGGGCTCCCAGGCGACGGCGAGGTCCTCGCCGATCAGCTCTGCGCCGAGGGAGATCCAGTCCTCGCCGTCATGGCGCGCGAGGCCGGCCACGACCCGGCCCGCGAAGGAGCCGAAGCTTACCTCGGTGAGCCGAACGGCCGCGCCTTCGGGGTAATGGCGCTCGACATGCGCGGTCGCGCGCTCGGCCCAGTCACGCTCGGCCTCGCAATCGGGGCCGCGCATCTCGGGCGCGTCGATGCCGCGGATGCGCACCGAGGTCTCGGCGGACATGCCCGGCCACACTCCGACGCGCACCACGACGGTATCCCCGTCGATCACCCGCACCACGCGCCCCTCATAGGGGCCCGCAAAGATCGTCGCGCGGCTGGTGACATCCACCGCCGCCGCCGGCCCGGCCAGCACGACCGCAACCGCGCATATCAGACTGCGCCGCATCGCACACCCCGCCTCATATCACCCACCGCGATGGATACGGCGCGAGGCTTAAGGCGGGCTTAAGCGGCGCTGCCCTCGTCCTCGAGATAATCCTCGTGGATGAACAGCTTGTCGCAATAGCCGCACTCGACGCGGCCGGTATCGAGCGGGATCGACAGCCAGACCCGCGGATGCCCAAGCGCCCCGTCGCCGCCGTCGCAGGCGACGCGAAAGCGGCTGACGATTTCGGTCTCGGGCGCATCAGGGGTCATGGCGAAGCTCCGTTGCTTGTGGATGCGGGCGAACCGGCCTAGATGCGGGGCAGCATAACGCAACGCACTGCGCGGACAAGACGCTGCGCCATCAGAGGGGGTGTCGTGAGACCCAACGCCATCGAAACCGAAGCGCTGCGCAAGGTCTATGCCGCGAGCGGCACCGAGCCGCCCAAGGAAGCCCTCGGCGGGGTCGATCTGACAATCCCTTCGGGGTCGATCTACGGGCTTCTGGGCCCTAACGGCGCTGGCAAATCGACGCTGATCAACATCCTGGCCGGGCTCGTGACCAAGACCTCGGGGCAGGTGCGGATCTGGGGGTTCGATCAGGACGTGAACCCGCGCCAGTCGCGCGCCGCGATCGGGGGGATGCCGCAGGAACTCAACATGGACCCGTTCTTCACGCCGCGCGCCGCGCTCGACGTGCAGGCCGGGCTCTACGGGGTACCCCGCGCGCAGCGGCGCACCGACGAGATCCTCGCGCTGATCGGGCTCGAGGACAAGGCCGAGGCCTATGCGCGCAATCTCTCGGGCGGCATGCGCCGGCGGCTGCTTCTGGGCAAGGCGCTGGTGCATCACCCGAATGTGCTGGTGCTCGACGAGCCCACGGCGGGGGTGGACATCGAGCTGAGGCAGATGCTCTGGGCGAATGTGCGCAAGCTCAACGAGCACGGCATGACGATCATCCTGACCACGCACCACCTCGAGGAGGCCGAGGCGATGTGCGACGAGATCGCGATCATCAATCATGGCCGTCTCGTGGCGCAGGACTCGACGGCGAACCTGCTCGGCCAGCTCGACACCAAGACGCTGGTGATCCATCCCGACGGCGAGGCCCCGCGCGAGATCCGCCTGCCCGCCGGCGTGACGATGGAGGAGCGCGCCGGCGGCGCGCTCGCCTTCACCTACCGGCGCAGCGAAATCGCCGCAAATGCCGTCCTCGCCGCGTTGAGCGATGCCGGGGTCACGATCCGCGACGTCGCGAGCGAGGACCCGCATCTCGAGGACGTGTTCCTCGCCCTGACATCCGAACGGGGCGCGGCGGCGCGCGCGGGCGTGGCCTGACGGCTCAGCCCTTCGTCAAAAGCGGGCCCAGCCGGCGCCCGGCGAGGATGTGCACATGCAGATGCGGCACCTCCTGCAGCCCGTTCTCGCCGGCATTCGAAATCAGCCGGTAGCCCTTGCCCCCGTCGCCCGGCTGCACGCCGAGATCGGCGCAGATGCGCCCGATCACGCGGGTGAACTCTGCGATCTCGGTGTCGCTCGCCTCCTGCGCGAAGTGATCGTAGGTCACGTAACGGCCCTTGGGGATCACGAGGATATGCTCGGGCGCCTGCGGGCTGATATCGCGAAAAGCGAGGCAGTGCTCGGTCTCGACCACCGTGTCATTCGGGATCTCGCCGCGCAGGATCTTCGCGAAGATGTTGTCGTCGTCGTAGCTGTAGGCCATGGGTTCCCTCAGTCGCTGAAAAGATAGTCGGCGTCGATGATCTCGTGCGCCGTGGCCGCGTCATCGCGCAGGAAACCGGCCAGCGCGCGCGCATTGAGCGCCGCCGACCCGGCCTCGCGTAGCCGGAACAGTGGCGCGAGATCGGCATGGCGCAACTCCTCGGCCTCGATCTGCATATCCTGGCGCACTGATCGCAGGACCTGGCGCCGGACCGGGCCGGGCGTCGCGGCCGCGAGCAACCCGCGGCGGCGCGCATGTCCTTCGACGAACCCGTCATCGAGTCGGCACTCCACCTCGAGCAGGCGCAGGCTGCAGCCGGCCCTGGCAAAATCGGCGATCAGACCGAGATGCGACGGATCGACGCAGATCGCCATGCGCTGCGTGGCATAATAGTCGAACAGGATCCGCATCACCGCACGACGGTGACGCGCGCGCTTTGTCAGGCTGGACTCGAGCCCGCCGAGATCGGGCAGCGGCGTTCCTTCCTCCTCGAAGAGATAGGCGACGACGGGCAGGCCGGTGCGGTTGGTGATGCGCGCGATCAGCCGCTTGGCCACATGCCATTTCTTGCAGATCACCATCAGGAGCTCGCGATCGCGCCCGAGCGTGGTCTGCTGCTCCCAGAAGCGCCGTGCGAAACGCCGCCCGATTCGGCCGCGCCCGGTGAGAAACCCGTGCAGCGCGCGCCCGCCACCGGCGATCTCGAACCCGACGCCGCGGCGCGCATAGAGCTCCCCGAGCCGCTGCTTGAGCGTCGCCGCCTCGGCCGAAATCTTGCGCGCGAACAGGAAATCTTGCGACAGGAGCATCTCGTACTGGTCATTGTAGAAGGTCACCGGCATCCCGTAATCCGAGAACATCAGGAAGGTCAGCGTGCGCGCGCGGATCTCGGCCTCGGGGACGAGATGGGATACCAGCGTCTGAAAGAAGGTCTCGTCGGGGATCCATGTGGTGCGAAAGAAGCGCACGATGTCGGGGCGCTCGGCGATGAAGCGCAGCACCGCCTCGATGGTGGCGCGGCGCAGGCACCACCACTGCGACCCGATCCGCATGCGCAGATCCGCCGGCGGCGCCCGACGCAGCCCGAGCCGCTGCTGCGCCCCCATCGCCGCGTAGAACAGCGTCTTGCTGGCGCGTTCGTTGAAATAGTGCCGGTAGATCAGCCGCTCCTCGCGCAGCCCGGTCTTGATCCAGCCAGAGGAGAAATAGTCGAAGCTCTCGATATAGTCGGCGGGCTCCGCGTCGAGCAGCGCGTGAGCGTATTCGGCCGTCTTGATCGGCATGCAGTCGCCCGAGAGCATGTAGAAATGCGTCGCATCCGCGAAGGCCGCGCGCGCCGCCTCGACCGCGTTGAGGGTGCCCTGAACCAGCGACCACTCCCCCCAGCCGCATTTCACCCGCGCGGCGAACGCGACGGCCGGATCATCGCCGAGCGCGCCCTGCAGCCGCTCGAACGCGGGGCGCGGGGCGCCGGCGTCGAAATGGATCGCCACGCAGTCGCCCGCCTCGGTGAGCTGACGGACCTGCCGGATGATCCCCTCCGGGTCCTTGTGGCACAGCAGAATGAAGGCGATCCGGGCCATCCGGGCTCCCGCGCGAGTCTGGACCCGTGTTTAACCGCGAAGCCGCGCCGATGGAAAGCCGCGCGCTTGCGACGCGCGCGCCGGCATCGTAAAACCGCGATGCGGCCCGGAAGAAGGCGGAGCAGATGGCATTTCCCGGCACCTGGATGACCGAAAGCGAAAGCGTGGTCTACCGCGTGGTGCCCAAATGCGCCTGCTCCACGATCGGACAGATCCTGCACTACTCCGATCACGGCAGCTTCTTCGACGGCGATATCCACGACGCGCAGACCGGCCTGCACAAATGGGCTTTCGCCGAGAGCCAGCCGCGCATCACAGACGTCGTGAAGAACCGACGCGCCCCCGCCTTCACCTTCGTGCGCAACCCCTATACCCGCGTCCTGTCGTCCTTCTTCGACAAGATCTGCGGGATCCAGCGCAACGGCAGCCGCTATCGCGGCAAGCTCGTCCCGCAGCTCGTGCAGCAATACGGTATCTCCGTGGAGGGCGAGTTCGATCAGATCGCGAGCTTTCGCCGCTTCCTGCTCTTCGCGCGCGACACCATCCGCTGGCGCAAGCCGATGGAGCCCGACATCCACTGGTCCGCCGTCTCGGGCCATGTCTCGACCCTGATCGTCAATGGCGGCCGCTACGACCACATTGCCCACACCGAGGAATTCACTCCCGGCATGCAGGCGGTGCTCGACGTCATCGAGACACCGCATCCCGTCGATCTCGCCGCGGTGCCGCGATTCAACGAATCCGAAGGCCACGGCCCCAAACGCGCCCATCCCGTCGAGGATTTCTTCGACGATCTGTCGGTGCATCTCGTCCGGGAAATGTACAAGCGGGACTTCGACCTTTTCGGCTATGATATCGACGATCCGTCAAACAAGCGCCCGGTGCGCGCGATCGACCTCGAAGAGGTCCACGCCAAGCTCGGAGACTAGCGCGTTTTTCGTAACACCCGGAACCGGTTTCTCGATGAGCGCCGCATCCGGCTTTCGCAATCGGTGTCCGGAAGCCCGAATGGCATGGATAATCGTAGCGCCGTTGCAAAGAGATCGCCCCGCAAGGCGACCTTCGGATGGTCACGAATTGGTATACCGCTACACCAAGGCAAGACGCCCTGCGTCATGCCCCGCTCGGCATCGCGCGCCAGACCCTGACATGTTTCTTCTTCAACTGCTTCGTCAGCCGGATCATGATATTGTCGTGACGTAGAATCTCACCCTCAAGAATGAATATCTTCGCCTCCAGGGGGCACGTATTGATCAAGGCTGCGCAAAACTCGTCAGTCAGCTCGACATCAGAGGCGATCATCCGGCCGACGGCTCCCCAGTTCGCCTCGCCGGCACCGATCTCTTCCGAAATCCGGCGAGCGAGATTACTCTGCGCATCTCCCGTTGCGCGAGCCAGCCGCGACAAGAAACCATCCGTAGAGATGGACGGGAAATCGGAAGGGTTGAAAAACCTTAGCAGATTGGATTTTCCGTACCCCGATTTTCCGGTAATCACCAGGGCTGTTGTCTCCATCGGCGTGCAGTGGAACATCATTTGCGTAACCCTGTCTTCGTTGGACAGGACCCCCTTCCCGACACGCCTGACGGCAAAATCTTCAAGTATGATGTTCTCGAGCAACGAAATCGACGGATATCGACGCCTTGCTTCCGGCGGCCCGGCAATTGTCCACTGCGCACGTCCTTCCGAGCCGACACATCCACACTCGATCAAGAGAACACCTCTCCGATCCAGAAACTCTGCAATGCGCGCTACCGTCTTGCCCAAATCATCGCAGGCTTGCGCATTCGGGAGAAAGACAGCGTCGAAAGATTCACCTGAAATTGACTTCAGATCCCCCTGAACAAGCTCAACCCTGTCAGACGCAGCGAATTCAACATTTTCCGGAAGCTCATCCCGGGTCAGGAACACGACCCGAGCGGCGCCTTGCCGCGCTGCTTCCAAACACACAAAGCCATAGTCAGACCCGATAATGAGGACTCTCTGGTCCTTCAAGTGGGTCTGGCGCCGGCCAGCGCCGGGAAGGCGCTCGAGCTTGAAACTCCTTATTCGTGGATCACCCATTGAAGTTTCCGCTGCATCTTGCGTCACTTTGCTCGCTTCGACCTTAGGAGCATCGCGAGCAGCAGACCCTCCGAGCGACGTTATCCTCCGAATTGATCCGAGCATGCGGAAGAACCTGCCACCTTCCGCCATCAAATCGAGCCATCGCTGAGCACATCTTTCAGCGCATAACCATAGGTTTGCGCAAGTGGACCGCATCTTCGCAAAACTGTCTGCTGCTCCCTGGAAGACAGGATATCTCGAAACTGATTGCGTTCCTGGCGCGCGTCAGCTTCACTATACAGCCCTGGATCGCACCCAAGTTCAGAGAATTCCAGAAGGCGCTCCATACTTGCAACCGGATCTGAAACGAATGCTTCATATTTCATTTCCAGAATCCTGTCGGACATCGATGGAGACATTTCCCTGATTATGCTCACGGCCTCGATCCAGTAGTTACAGGCGCCGTGAATGTCAGTGACCTTCATCACCTTGCCGAGTTTCAAACTGGCAACGACGTTCAGCGGATTGCGGATCAGGTGTAGGAAACGCGCTTTCGGAAATTCCGCCCGGATCAGGGGCAGGCCATAAACATTCTGAGGTGTCTTGTCGAACCATTTGTAGTTCTCCAAGCCCCGCGCCTTTGCCATGTAATCCACATGCCGGTACATCAGTTCGCCGCGGCTGCGCGATTGCGCGAGCATCCGCTCGAAGTCCTCCGGCGGAATACCGTCGATTTCACGGTGCTTTTGCAGCGTCTTCGAGTTCCTCAGCGGCTGCTTGTGCGCGCCAGTGCGGAAGGGTTCACCATATCGGAAATAATGCGTTTCTTCGGGGCAGATGACACCGGGCTGTCGCCGCAACAGGTCGCGCACCAGTGTCGTTCCAGAACGCACGCATCCGATGATGAAGAGGGGCCGGGCCTGGTCCAGTCGCGGAAATGGCATATCCATGACTTCTCGATCAAATCCGGTCCACTTTGATCGCAGTGGTTAAAGCTTGCCGACAGATCTTGCAAGGCCGCAGCCGGGCGTGATCGCGCCCGCCCTCGTCATCATTGTCAGGCTCTGCACTTTGCGCAATTCGCCGCGTGTGCGGCGCTCCGGGGTCGTCGAGGGAACACCGCATGTCTGGGTTCGGGGCAGGGTCGATCGCGGCATTGAGCGCGGCGGCTCGCGGCAGGGGGTGGCACGACCTCGAAGGCCATGGCCTCGGTCCGTGACCCGCGCGCGACCTGCGCGCGCGCATCCAGAAGACTCCCGGCACCGCACCAGCAAGACCGCCCGTAGCAGGACGAACGCCTCGGCGCCTCGGGCCTGCAAGAGCCGGCCTGATGGCCCGGACCTCTACTGGGCGTTATCCGGGCTTCGACAACAGCCGGAAGCCGCATTAGACGCTTCGAGCATCGCACGATCAGTCGAACCGGAGCTTCCCTGTCGGCGCCGGGAATTTCCTCAAGCTCCGCGCCCCGGCCGAGCACTCTCCAGAACCTCGGCGTAGAGTTGTGCCAAGGCGTCCACCTGATCCTGTGCGGTGCGCATTTTCGGGCGCATCGCGGGGGACTTGCGGTACCGTCCCGGGTCCGCGTCCACCTTGCGCAGAATGTCAGCCAAGGCCAGATGCGTGGAGACGTCGACGACATGACCGTTCTGCCCTTCCACAACATCGCCGCCGATCGCGCCGCGATCCGAGGCGATGACCCAGGCGCCCGCTGCATGCGCCTCGCGCGCGACAAGGCCATAACTTTCAGGCCACACCGAGGGGGCGACGAGGATGTCGATCGCGCCGTAAAGGCGATCAACCTGCGACTGCGGGACCTTGCCCTGAATCGTCACCGGCGTCGTGCCCCAGACCGTATGCCGAGTCGTTCCCGGTGCGAGAGAATGATCCACAACGAGCAATCGCAGATTTTCGTATTCATTCGTCAGAAGGGTATTTCGAAGCAGAGTAAATCCCTTGTGAACCGTCGCGCCACCGATATGAGCGAGGCGGATCCGGTGATCCGGGGCGGCGCTGCGTTCGACCTCGGGCAGGAAGGAGACACCGTTTCCGATGGTCACCACGTCCTTGACGTGGCAGCTGCGATGCAGCGCCGCGAAGCTCTCCGATACGGCGATGATGCGCTGCGCGCCGGACAGCGCGCGGTGAAGGGTGCGTGGCCGCTCAGGCGTCCCGGAATCATTCAGATGCGCGTAATCATAGAGGGCCGGCTCACCCTGATTGTCTACAACAAACTGGTTCGGTGATATCCACCAGCCGTCATGCACCGTGATGAGATAGGGGATACCGGCCAAGCGAGTCGCTTCGACGACAGTTGCGGTCAAGCGCTGGACGCAATGGAAATGCACGAGATCGGGGCCAATGCGCTCCAGGAGTTCCTCAAAGATACCTCCCATTCGCGGATCGCTGGCGCACATATCATCGATATCCGGGCTCGGTGTCACGGACCAGACCCGCACGCCATCCCTGGTATATGTCAGGATCTCGTAAGGCTTGGTGCCGCCTTCGAGCGTGCACACGACCTCGATATCGTATCGGTCGCCGAAGGATTTCCCGAGCAGGGTGACATGATCGTGCACGACCCGCGTTGCACCGCCGATGGCCTGCGGCGGATAAAAGACGTTCACCACAAGCAATCTTGGCTTGCGAGGCTTTGCGGGGCACAGGGCGGCGAAAATGCTCACCAGATTGCGGCCCATGGACGTCAGGGAATATGCGCCCGTCACGACCTCGCGCGCGGTTGCACCGATGCGGGTGCGCAAATCGGGATCCCTGACCAAACCATCGATCGCCGAGATGAAATCCTCCGTTGTCTCGCACAGCATACCGGTTTCGCCGTTCATGATCGCATCGCGGTGCGTCGCGGTGGCGCTGACAATCGAAGGAATGCCGAGCATGGCTGCTTCGAGCCACTTTATCTCGCTCTTGACATCAGTCAGCGGCGACGACGAAAGGACCGAGAGGTTTATGTCGGCATCGGCCAAGTGCGCGCAGAAATCCTCGAAATTCCATACCGGCTCGATCACCGTCACCGGGTCACGCCCCGGATCGAGATGCAGAAACTGTCCGAAATGCCCGATCAGGCGTATCTCGACCCGATCCGGCCAGGTGCGGGCGATATGCGCGAGGGCGGGCTCGAGAATCTCGTGAAAGTCCTGCTTGTGGGCCCGGGTTCCCGAGCCGTAAAAGATGACGACACGCTGACCCCCGGTTTCGCCGCGCGCCGCGCGCCGGGGCGCATTATCGCGGATCGCGACCCGGTGCAGCCGCCCCAACGCATTGCGATGGACGAAGGCCCGCCCTGAACGTACCCGCTCCGCCATCATGGCGCGCAAGGTTTCGGTCGAGGCGATGCCATGGTCGCAAAGACCCATCGCGTGCTCGAACAGCGGCACGCCACAGGCCATGGCGCGATGGTGTTCCGCGTCGACCTGTCCCGCATAGGTTTCAAGCGCGGGCGGGAACTGGTCCGCATCGAAGACAAGGTCGTCGATTTCATAGAAGGTCAGAAGACCCCGCTGCGCCGCGGCCGCGATCGTCTCGATCATCTCCGGAAAGGCCGCCACGCGAAAGAAGATGACAGCGTCAAAGTCGTCAAGCCGGGCGCGAAAATTCGCGAGGTCACGCGAAGGGGAAAACACCGATACCTTGTAGCCCGCAGCGCGGAGTTGCTCTGCCTTCTGCTCGACGCGGTAGAGCCGGCACTGGACGAGATCCTCGTTGCCGATCAGCGCGACGCGGCGAACGATCCCGCAGCAGGCCACGCTCGTGAAGCGCGGGGTGCACGCCGCGAGCGCTTCCCTCAGATCGGCTTGCGCCTGCGCAACTCCATGCGCTTCGGCATGTGCCGTGATATTCGACCACAGATGATGAAAGATGTCACGCGCCAGCTTTCGCCGCTTGCGGCGCAGTGCCACATCCCCCTCGACCGACTCCGGCAGGGTGTCCAGTACCTGGAGTGCCCGGTGCCACGCGCCTTGTTGAAAAAGGATCTCGCACAGCAGCAACGCGTTCCAGCCGGAGTCGCTGCGCTCGCTCACCCGGCCGCGCAGAAATCCCACCGCCGCGGTGCGGCCCTGACGTTGCAGCAGGTCAGCCAGATGCCGCAGTGCGAGACTGTTTGCCGGATCGATCTCCAGCGCCAGCCAGTAAAGCCATTCGCCCTGGACGTAATCGCGGGCCCTGACCTGGCGATCCCCGAGCAACGTGATGAAATCGGCGGCATCGGGGTGCCCCCCGATATCAACGCCAGCCAGCGCCGGCATGGGGCTATTCAGGAGATGGCGCAGGATATCGGTGTCCGGATCAGCTTGCGAAAGGTCCGGAGCCGCGCGGCGATAGCCCGCAAGCACCTCGGTCAGCCAATCGGGCACCTCCAGATCGAATTCGTGCTTCGCCCAGACCCGGATGTTCGGAAACAAACCCTCGCCGATTCCCCTGAAAACCCAGTGCCGATAGAGGTCGCCATCCGCAAGCGCGTCAACTGCATCCATGTCTGCACGGCGTTCTGTCTGGCGCGCCCGCGCTTGCCCCCGATAATGCGCGGGATCAAGCTCGTGACCTGCCGCGACCGGGAGCGCCGCCTGACAGCCGCTTCGACAGAAATGCTCGATGCAGCCGTATCGGCCCGGGTCGCCCGGCTGCAACCCGGCGGCAGCCGCCGCGGCAAAATAGAACCCGTGATCGAAGAAACGCGCCATGCGCGCGTCGCTCCCGCGAAGATGCCAGTGTTCGCCTTCATCGAATGTGACCTCGAACGGGTCAACGCCACGGCCGTGAAGGATCGCGCGAACGGCATCAACGCCCAGTGACGGCTCGGGCGTCAGCCCATAGCGCATCTTCAGCCACGCGGCGTCCCAGCTCCGGGGGCGCCCGTAGCGGCCGTCTTCCAGCCCGAATTCGAGGAAGTGAAACGCCGCCTCCAGCGGATCATCGACCTCGCATGCGACATCGGGGTTCTGTGCAAGATAACTCGCGAGAGCGAAGCCGGTATCAAGCCACGCGGCGCGGGGATGCCGGCGCAGGAAGTCCGCATCCAGCCGCCCCCCGCTCTGCTTGCACAGCCAGTCGCGCCACCCCCGTCTGTCGCGTGCGGACTGCAGCAAACGACTCGCGGCCGCATCGTGGATACCCGTTCCCTCGGGGAACACGCGGCGCATTTCGCCCGCGCCATGCGAGAGAAAATGCCGCGCCGCTGCCTCGGGCGTTGTGCAGGCGGCCGCGACATCGGTGTTGACCTCGAGATAGCAATCGGCGTCGAAGCCAGGCGGGAGTGCAGCTGCAGCGGCTTCGCGCCACCCGGTGCCGCGCCGAACCATAACTGACGAGAAACGTCTGATCATGACCGCTTTCCATGCGCCCCCGCGCCCCGAGGCGGGGACACCGAACACCGATTTCATGTATTTCAGAACTACGCAGCGCCGGCAAGGATGTCGGCCCCCGGACTATGAAGGTCCGAAGGGCCCATTCCGCGGGACAGAAGGGCCATCGCCTTTGCCTCGACCTGGCGGTAAGTTATTGACGAGGCAGAAAAGAAATGGATAAAGCCGCCCTGCGCTTGGCATGGCCAAGTCGACCCGCATCAGGACTTCACGCGGGCATGTATCGTATTCACGAAACTGATGCGGATCAGCGACGCATCAGCCCGCCCGGTGCAAGACTCGAGATGGTCGGCAGGTTCCTTCGGCCGACGCCTCGCGCCGGCCCGGTTCGGCATTGCTGGCTGAAAATTACCGGCAGTGCTGTTACGCTCGGGGCACTCATACGACCGGACCGAGTTCTGTCGACAGATCGCAGGAGCCCAGGACATGGCCCGCAAACAAACGCGCAAGAAGGCTTCACCGCGCAAGCCATCTACGGCCGAGCCTCCGAATGCGGCGCGCGACATCGCGCCTGCAGCAAGCAGCGCCGATGCGCGTCCGCATGCCGGGCTTGATCGCGGCGGAATGGCCAGCCTCGCGCGGATTTCGGCTGGCCTGTCGCCGCATGCGATGCTGGATGCCTGGAGCGACTGGTCCATGCACCTGGCGCGCGCGCCGGGCCGGCAGATGGAACTGATCGAGCGCGCGCAGGCCAACTGGCTGAAGCTGACGCAGTTCACGATCGCGAGCATGCTGGGCCAGGCGCCATCCGCGCCCTTCCAGCCCGGGCGGTATGATACGCGCTGGTCGCATCAGGGCTGGGCGCAGCCCCCGTTCGCGGCGTGGCAACAGGGGTTCCTGGCGCTGCAGGACTGCTGGCAGGCCGCGACCTCCGACCTGCGCGGGTTGCGCAAGCAGAATGCGGACCGGACCGGGTTCATGATGCGCCAGCTGCTCGACAGCGTGTCGCCGGCGAACTTCCCGCTGACCAACCCGGAGATCCTCGAGAAGACCTGGCAGACGGCGGGGCGCAACCTTTTCGATGGCGCCGCGCATTTCAGCGATGATGCCCGCCACATCATCGCCAAGGAGCACCGCCCCGTGCCCGAGGAGTTCGCCCTCGGCACGGTGCTTGCCTGCACGCCCGGCACTGTTGTTTTCCGCAATGATCTGATGGAGCTGATCCAGTACACGCCGACCACGAAGAAGGTTCAGTCCGAGCCGGTGCTGATCGTGCCGGCCTGGATCCTGAAATACTATATCCTTGACCTGTCGCCGGAGAACTCCTTCATCCGCTGGCTCGTGGCGCAGGGCTATACGGTGTTCTGCATTTCCTGGCGCAATCCCGGCCCGGAACACGCCGAGTGGTCGCTGGACGATTACCGCCAGCACGGCATCATGCAGGCCCTGGACGCGATCGCGACCATCGCGCCGGGCGAGAAGGTTCATGCCAACGGCTATTGCCTTGGCGGCACGCTCCTGGCGATCACCGCCGCCACCATGGCGCGCGATCATGATGACCGGCTCGCTTCGGTCACGTTGATGGCCGCGCAGGTGGACTTCGCCGAGGCGGGCGAATTGCTGCTGTTTCTCGATGAAAGCCAGGTTGCCTGCCTCGAGGACATGATGTGGACGCAGGGCTACCTGGACCGTCCGCAGATGTCCAGGGCCTTCGCCGCGATCCGGTCCGAGGATCTGATCTGGACGCGCACGATCCGGCGGTATTTCCTGGGCGAGCCCGACCTGCCCACGGATATGCGCGTCTGGCTCGACGACACGACCCGCATGCCCGCGCGGATGCATTCGCAATACCTGCGCGGGGTGTTCCTCGAGAACCGGATCACCGCGGGGCGCTTTGCCGTCGAGGGCCGGGTGATCGCGCTCAAGGACATCGCGGTTCCGATGTTCGTGGTGGCCACGGAAACCGACCATGTCGCGCCGTGGCGGTCGGTCTACAAGACCGCGCTGTTCACCGATTGCGACCTGCACATGCTGTTGACAAACGGCGGCCACAATGGCGGCATCCTGTCCCAGCCCGGCCATCCCCGGCGGCATTACCGCGTCGGGCACCGCCACGCGGGCGCGCATTACCACGGCCCCGATAGCTGGCTGGCGGCGCATGATCCGATCGAGGGGTCGTGGTGGCCCGAATGGGAGCGCTGGCTGCGCGCCAGGAGCAGCGGCAAGGTCGCCGCGCGCACCGCCGGGGCACCGCAGCAGGGCTATCCGGATCTCGGCCCGGCACCCGGAAGCTATGTACACCAGTCGTGACCCTCGGGGGGCCGAGCCGGGACGGCGCGCGGTGCAGTCAGGTTTGATATCTCGTCACGCGCGGCGATCGGGCTCGGCGGGCGCCATTATCGAGGCACCCTCGAGCGCTGCCTTGACTGCGCCGGACCTCCGGCATTGTTTTCATGCAGGCATCTTCCGCCGCGCCGGGTCCGGAAGATCTCACGCGATCAAGGCTCAGGCCTGCGGCGCTGGCGCAGTTCCGAGGGGGCGCTCGAAGACGTGCGCGTCGCGCAACAGCACTGCCGTCAACGCCGGCAGTGCGGCGGTGGCGAAAAGCATCCCCCCGGCCCCCGAAGCCTGCGCCACGACGCCAGCGATCGCCGGCCCCAATACGCTGCCCGCGGCCATGGCCAGAAGTGCCGCCGTGAAGCTGAGCGACGGGAGCGACGGGAACAGGCGCTCCGACCAGAAGGCGAGCACGGCGCTCGTCATCATAACATGGATCCCCTGCAACCCGGCCGACGGGATCAGCCCCGCCCAGCTGGCCGGCAGGATCGCGGCGAGTGCGACCGACAATGCCCCGGCCAGCATCAGGAGCCGCAGGAGCCATGTCAGACCGATCATCTCCTTCACACGCCCGGTGAGAAGTCCTGCGAGACCGAATGCGCCGTAGACCACGAAGACCATGGCGGGTGTCGCCGCGCCGGGCACGCCCGCAACGCCGCCCGCGTCAAGCATGTGATCGGCCGCGAACGAAATGTAGATCGCCGAGGTCGTGCCGTAGACAAAGGCGATGGCGAAAAGCGGGAGCGCCGCGCCCTGCCAGAGGGTGCGCCGGCCCTTCTCGACCACGCCGTCGGGATCTCTTTCGAGATCGCGCAGGGCGGCCCAGTTGGCGATCAGCGCGAGGGCGCTCGCGACCGCGAAGAAGGCCCAGCAGAACCGCCACGACACGCCGGCCAGGACCATAGGGAGTGCCGCAAGGCCGGCGGCGGCGATGCCGAGGGCGGTGCCGGTGCTGATCCGCGAAAGTGCGGTTGGCCGGTCCAGGTCACAGACCTTGCGATGCACCGCGTCGTTGAACGGGGTCCACGCGAAGCCGGCACTCGACGTCACCAGGAACACGCCGACCGCCAGGACGATCGGGTTCGGCGCGAGCGCCACGATCCCGAGGCCGGCGGTGGCGCAAGTCAGTCCGGTCAGGACGGGCGCTGCTGGTCCCCTCCGCACGAGCATGGTCTGCGCAACCAGCAAGCCAAGGAAGAAGCCAAGAAAGCCGAGGCTTGATACGAAGCCGATCGTCGCGGTGGACATGCCGAACTCGGACCGGAACTCCGGCACGAACAGGCCAAAGCCCATGCGGCCCGGCCCGTAGCTGATGGCTGTTGCGGCAAAGCCGGCGGCGGAAAGGGTCTGGAAATAGGTCATGCCACCCTCAATCGCGAACGCGACGCGCCCAGGCCATTCTTTCGGGCGTTCAGGGACATCCCCTGCATCTCGTTGCGTTGCACCGGCGCCCGACCGACAAGGAGATGCAGCGGCATGCGATCAGAAGCTTCCCAGCAGCGTGCCGAGGGTGATCAGAAGGATCAGCGCGAGGATCGGGATCACCACGGCGACCACCGCGATGTCGCGGTAGGCCTCGCGGTGCGTCAGCCCGCAGATCGTCAGAAGCGTGATCACCGCGCCGTTATGCGGCAACGCGTCGAGGCCCCCCGTCGCCACCGCGGTCACCCGGTGCAGGAGCGCCGGCGCGATGCCCGCCTCCTCGCCCATCTGCAGGTAGGTGTCGCCCAGTGTGGAGAGCGCTATGCTCATCCCGCCCGAGGCCGAACCGGTCATCCCGGCCAGAAGGCTCGTGCCGACGGCAAGCGAGATCAACGGGTTGTCGCCCCCCACCGTCACGACCCAGTCGCGGATCATGGTGAAGGCCGACAGCGACGCGATCACCGCGCCGAAGCCCACGAGGCTCGCGGTGTTGAAGATCGGCTTGAGCGAGTCCGCCGCCCCGCGATCGAGCGTGTCGCCCAGTATGGCGCGAAGCCGCGCTAGGTTGAGCAGCACCAGCATCACCGATGAGAGCGTCAGGGCCGCGATGATCGACCACACCCCGCGCAGCGTGCCGACATCGGTCTCGCCGTATTCGGGCTGCGCCAGATAGGCGGTGTCGAGCGCCGGGATGATGAAGAAGGTGAAGGCGAGGTTGAGCACGATCACCAGCCCGAGCGGCAGCGCCGCGACGGCGAGCGACGGCGGATCGCTCATCTCCTCCGCTTCGGGTGCGGCATCGTCATGATCGCCGTAGCCGGGGCCGAGCACCCGCGCCCGCCGCTCCAGCCAGAGCCAGCCGAGCAGCAGCATCACCGCGCCCGTCAGGATCCCGAGCCCGGGCGCGGCGTAGGGCGTGGTGCCGAAATAGGGCATCGGGATCGCGTTCTGAATGGCCGGCGTGCCCGGCAGCGCGGTCATGGTGAAGGTGAACGCCCCCAGCGCGAGCGCCGCCGGGATCAGCACCTTGGGCAGCTCCGCCTTGCGAAACAGCGCCGCGGCGATGGGATAGACCGCGAAGGCCACCACGAAAAGCGACACGCCGCCATAGGTCATCACCGCGCAGCACAGGATCACCGCGAGGATCGCCCGCGACGCCCCGAGTCTGTGGATGATCCCGTCGGCCAGGACCCGCGCGCTGCCCGATGCCTCCATCAGCTTGCCGAACACCGC